>DASPXY010000198.1:0-5488 GCA_035637055.1 Gemmataceae bacterium
GCTCGGCTCGCGGCACCTACCGGGAGCGTGCGCCACCCGTCTGCGAACCGCTCTAGGACGACGCGGCGAAGCACCGCTTGGTGTCGGTGACACGTGAGGACTGGGAAGCGGCGGGCCGGCTGATGCGGCGGGACGCGGGGCGCGTGGGGTTGGACAAGGCGGACGACAAGGTGGCGGTGGTCGATGGCTCGGAGTGGCTCAAGAACCAGCTCCAGAGGCAGAGCCTGCCGCTGGACGAGGTGGGGTTGGACTTCTACCACCTGGCGGAGAACGTCCCCAAGGCGCGGCGGGCGGTGTACGGGGAGGAAGACCCCAAGGACGAGAAGGCACCCGGGAACGCCTGGGCGAGTGACCTGCTGCACACGGCGAAGCACGCGGGCTACGAGCAGTTACGGGACAAGATCGGGCAGTGGAAGCAGGGCCTACGTGGGCCTGGGCAGAGCAAGGCCGGAGAGCTGTTGTTGAACTAGGTGACGGACCGCCGGGAGATGATCAAGTACCCGGAGTTCGCTGCGCAGGGCCGGCAGATAGGCAGCGGGCCGACGGAGTCGATGTGCAAGGCGACGACGCACAGGATCAAGGGCCGCGGGAGGCGCTGGGACGGCGACAACGCGGAGAGCAGCATGGCGCTGGAAGCGCTGGAGCAAAGCGACGGTTGGCAGGCTTACTGGGAAGCTCAACTCTTTCTCCCCGCCTGAGCCTCCCGAAAGATTTGCCACACCCTTGCCGGGGGTGCGCGAATAGATTCTGGGAGTTTCGCAAGAAGTCCTGGTGATCGCACGAACAGCCCTTGCGACTTTTCCAGGGATTCCTGCCGACTCCCAGAATCCGCGCACGCACCCCTTGCCGGACACCTGACCATTTTTCGGTTGCGAGAGCGCTGGCCGCCGTGTAAGGTATCTACAACATTTGAGTGTTTGTAGGGCCTGATTCGCCCTCCCGTCCCCCCCGTCAGAACAGGGTTGCGTCAACGGCGAACGCTGTCCGCGCGACGAGGGTTGCCCATGCTGCCGGAGCACCAACGTCTCGGCGACTTTGAGATCCTTCGCCTCCTCGGCAAGGGGGGCATGGGGGAGGTGTACGAGGCGCGCCAGTTCAACCCGGAACGCCTGGTCGCTCTCAAGGTGCTCGCCCCCTGGTTGGCCAGCGACGAGGACGCTTTGCAGCGCTTCTGGCGGGAGGCGGCGGTCCCCGCCCAACTCGACCATCCCGGCATCGTCCGCACCATCTCCACCGGCAAGAGCGCCGACGGCATTGCCTACTACACGATGCATCTGGTGCGAGGCGTCTCGCTGGCAGTCATGATCCGCAGCGCCGCTGCGCCGGAGCCGGCGACTGTGCCGCAGCCAACCGCCGCCGAGGATACGCCATCCCAGGCCAACCCGCTCGCAGGGCCCCCACTTGCCTTCGCTACACCGCCGGAGACATCGCCCCCGGCAATCCTCGACGATTACCGCCGTGACCGTTTCCGGACGGTGGCCCGCATTGGCGCCCAGGCGGCGCGGGCGCTGGCATACGCTCACCGCCAGGGCCATCTGCACCGCGACATCAAGCCCGCCAACTTAATGGTCGATCACCATAACCAGGTCTACCTGCTGGATTTTGGCTTGACGCGCGCCCTCGACGCGGACGGGAACGGCACCCAGCCAGGGATGATCACCGGCACCCCCTGGTACATGAGCCCGGAGCAGGCCGCAGGCGACGCCCTGGAACCGCGCTCCGATCTCTACTCGCTCGGGGTCACGTTGTACGAACTGGCCGCGCAAGGGCTTGGCCCCTACACCGTCGGCCGTCAAAACAAGAAGGAGGTGCTGGCCCAGGTACGGAAGGGGCAGTGCTTGCCGCTGCGGGTCGTCGCCCCGCAGGTGCCCCCAGAACTCGAGCGGATCATCAGCCGTGCGATGCAGTTCAAGGTCTCCCGCCGTTATGCCGACGCGGCAGAATTCGCTGCGGATCTGGAGCAGTTCGCCTCGACCGGCAATGCCGCCCTTCGCCACGGCCCCGACACGCCGCGGCCGGCAAAGCAGCGGAGGCTCATCTGGGCGGTCTGTGCCCTCGCCGCAGCCGCGGCACTCGTCGGGCTCGGGGCGTTGTTCTTCGCCCAACCGCCAGTGGGTGAACAGCCGACGCTTGACGAGTCTCCCACGAGCCAGAAGGGGCCTCCACCATTGCCCACACAACTGAAGAACCGCACGCCGCGACTTCCCATTGAATTGTTCAAGCGTGACCCGGTCGAGCCGATCTGGGATTGGAAAGTGGCAGGCAAAGGAGCGTATTATCGGTTGCCCCATCAACTGGAGTTGAGAGCACACGCCGATGACGTCAGTACGATGCTGGCCCTGGATAACGACCCGCACCGCGGCTGGTTTGAGTTCAACATTGAGGTGAATCAGGTTCCCGGGCGCGGTCCGTCCGATAATCAACTTGGCATCTTCTTCGGCTGGCGGCCACCCGAGGAGACAGGCCGACGGGGACGGTTCTGGGTAATCCGGGTGGACGACCTGGCCGAGGTAGCTGGAGGCCGGGGCGCGGTGTTGGTCGGCACCGCGTACCTTGATCCGGGGGGTGGCAATGCCGGGTCAGTCTCCGACTGGTTCCGCCCCCTAGCAGCCAATCAGGGCATCTTGCCTCTGCGGCAGACCAAGATCTGGCACACACTCTGCGTTCGCGCCGTGGGCCAGCGCATCGAGGTGATCGTCGATCAAACGCAGCGACTGACTCTGGACCGCGAGCAACTCCGGCAGACGGACCCCGTGGCCGCCGCTGTTGACCCGCGCGGCGCGCTCGGCATCTGGGCACGCTACGGCGTCGGCTGGTTTCGCCGGGCTGCCGTCACACCGTTGCTGCCTTGAGCGCCTGTTGAAATGGCTTGGTGGGCCTGAAATTCGTCCCTGGCGCCGGTACGGGAACCCCGGCGCCAGGGCGGTTGGCTGGTCAGGTTCCCCCCTTCGGGGAGGAGATCCATGTCGGACGAAGCGCAGGGAACGAGTGGGGAATCAAAGCCCGGGAAAAAGAACCAGAAAGCCGCGCCGGTTGATAAATGTCGGGCACCGACAGTCACGATTGATGACCCCAAAGAGGGAGTCAAGGTGAAGATGCCTTACACGGCGAAGGGGAAGATCACCTGCCCCAACGGCGACCCTCTCCAGGAACCCGTGACCTACCAGATCGATGGTGGGGCGGCACAGTCGGCCACTCTCGGCGACGGTGCCGTCGGCGGCAGCGAGACAACTTACCCCTGGAGCGCCGACCTGACTGCCGCTGATTGCCCTCCCCGCACGGCCCCCTACGCCCTCACGATAATCGCTCGAAACGGCGCCGGCGTGGGCGTCAATGACCCGGATCGCCACTTCGTTTCCGTTGCCTGACGACCAGAAGGAGCCTAACGATGAAGCCACTCGGTGAAGGCCGATTCCGCCTCCTCTCCATCGCGTGCTCGCGCGGCCAGGAAATCCCCCTCGATTACACCGTTGCCCGTCTGAGGGGGAGCCTGTTTGTGGTCGTGCAAAGTTGGTACACTGCGCTCGACGGTAACCCGGCCGTTCAGAGAGAGCCGTTGCGCTACAGCGGGTCTTTCCGCGGTAGACCGCGCTGTTTCGTTCCCAATGTTCCGGGGAAGCACTGGGTCACCATGATCGTCCACGCCGACACGAACCGCGTCTTGACGTACCGAACGGAGACGTTCACGGTGAGGTGAGCGAGTAGTCCGCACTCGCGCGGACGTGACCGGGGCCGCAACCGAGCACAGCCGATCGGCCCCGGCCACCGCACACCTTGCCAGGGCTTCGCGGAAAGACGCGGCGCGAGGAAAAGAAATAGTGGCGATAGGTCTGGAGCACTCCTAGACTATACCCTCGTCCAAGGCAGCACCACGGTAAACCGGCGTGCGGGTGGCGGGGGCTCCGCAGACTCGGGGATGGGGCCGACGCTCCGCGCGCGCCTTTTCTCTCCCCTAACTGCAGGAGCGCTCCATGAGTCGAACCAACCGTCGAGACTTCCTCAAAACGACCGCCGCGGCGGGCGCCGGCTTCTGGCTGCTGAGCGGCTACGAGGCGGAGGCAGCCCAGGAGCGGCGGCCCGGCCCCAACGACCGCCTGAACCTCGGCATCATCGGCGCTGGCGGACAGGGCGGCGGCAATCTCGGCAACGTCGCGCGCACCGAGAACATCGTCGCCCTGTGCGACGTCGATGACCGCCGCGCGGCAGGCTCCTACACGAAGTTCCCCAAGGCCGCGCGCTACGCCGACTTCCGCGTCATGCTCGACAAGCAGCGCAACATCGACGCCGTCGTCGTCAGCACCCCCGACCACCAGCACGCCATCGCGAGCATCACGGCGATGCGGATGGGCAAGCACTGCTTCTGCGAAAAGCCGCTGACCCACGACGTCTACGAAGCCCGCCTGATGCGTGAGACGGCCCGCAAGCACAAGGTCGCAACGCAAATGGGCAACATGGGCACCGCCGGCAGCGGTTTCCGCACCGGCGTCGAGGTCATCCGCAGCGGCGCCATTGGCGACGTGCGCGAGGTTCACGTTTGGACCAACCGCCCCGGCATGTACTGGCGGCAGAACATCGCACAGCGACCCAAGGGGCAGCCCATCCCGCAGGGCCTGAACTGGGATTTGTGGTTGGGGACGGCCCCCGACCGGCCTTACAACCAGGCGTACGTGCCGTTCGCCTGGCGCGGCTGGTGGGACTTCGGTACCGGCGCCCTCGGCGACATGGCCTGTCACACGATGAACCTCCCATACATGGGTCTGCGCCTAGGGTACCCGACCTCGGTCTTGGCCGAAGTGGACACGCCGGTCAACAACGAGACGGCCCCACAGGGCTGCAGGGTCACCTACGAGTTCCCTGCCCGCGGCAAGCTGCCCGCGGTGCGGCTGTATTGGTATGAGGTTCGCCGCCCGCCGATGGAACTGTTCCAGGGCCAGAAGCCGACGAGTAGCGGCTGCCTCATCATCGGCGCCAAGGGGACGATGTACTCGCCGGACGACTATGGCACCGTGCAGCGCCTGCTGCCTCTGGAGAACTTCAAGGGCTATCAGCCGCCCAAGCCGACCCTGCCGCGCTCCCCCGGGCATCATGCGGAGTGGCTCCGCGCTTGCAAGGGCGGCGCGCCGGCGATGAGCAACTTCGTCGATTACGCCGCTCAACTCACCGAGGTGGTGCTGTTGGGCAACGTCGCCATGCGCGTCGGCAAGCGGATGGTCTACGACGGCGAGCATGGCCGCGCCGTCGATCTGGCCGCGGCCGATCCGTACCTGCGCCGCGAATACCGCAAGGGCTGGACGTTGTAGTCGCGCGCGACACAAGCCCGGAGCGCCAGCGACGGGACGGTAGCCTGCTACCGTCCCGTCGCTCGCGCTCCGGGCTTGTGTTGTTGTAGCTGAGGATTTCCGGCAGCTCACGGCGACGTCCGACCCTTCGCTGGCTGTAACTCCAGGCCGATGAACCCGCGGAAGCGCGGACGCGGCGAACGCTCATA
>DASPXY010000199.1:0-2322 GCA_035637055.1 Gemmataceae bacterium
AGTAGCTGTCACATTCTCCTGCCGCGTTTCGTCAAAGAGATGAATGCGGCATACCCCGCGAATATGACGCGACCGGAGGGAACACACCGATGAAGATCAAACTGACCAGTGTCTTCGTAGACGATCAGGACAAGGCTCTGCGCTTCTACACCGGCGTGCTCGGCTTTACCAAGAAGGCCGACTTCACGAACGGGGCGTTCCGCTGGCTGACCGTGGTCTCGAGCGAGGAGCCCGAGGGGACGGAGTTGCAGCTCGCGCGCAACGACAATCCGGCGGGCAAGGCCTACCAGCAGGCGCTGTTTCAGCAGGGGCAGCCCGCAGCGATGTTCTTCACCAATGACGTCAAGGCCGACTACGAGCGCATCAAAGCCGCCGGCGGCGAGTTCACCATGCCGCCGACCGAGGTGACCGGCTCGACCATCGCCATGCTGAAGGACACGTGCGGCAACCTGATTCAGATCACACAGCTGGCGCGCTGGTAGATCCGAGCGATCCCGACGTCTCGATTGCGCGGGCGCGCGGTCAATCGATGGCAAAACAATAAAAAAGTCCAGCCCCACCTGTGCTTTCGAGCGCGGCCTGGCTGCATCCTTTGGTGGCGTTCGATGAATTCCAGGACGAGCCATTGCCGATGCGATCGGAATGGCCGACCTGCGCAGAACCAGTCGTACTGCTGGTCCAGTTATTACACGTGTGATCGGCGTTATCGTCGTACGCGCGGCCGTCCCACTTGGATCCGGTGAGAATCTCATGCTGAATCGGCGGCGTATCGCCGGCGCCGTTAATGAGCTGTCCATGCTCGTTGCGTGTGGACTGCTTGAACAGATTGCTGCCGCGTTGCGCTTGAACCAGAGTATCGCCGTGAAGCTCGCCCAGATTCGCCGAGATGACGGCGTTTTGCGGCGGCCCCAGTTGCGCGAACGACCAGTTGAACCACGGTCCGGTGCCAATACGATCACGCGCGTTGACGGCGGGCTGTCCGGGGCGAGCCTGGGTACTCAGATAGGCGTGCCAGGTGTGACCGCCCGCGCCGACAGCCGCCGCAAGCGCCTGGCAGTGCGCGTCGGCGCCCGCAAGTCCGCCAAGGTCTCCGCCTTTACCCATGCCGACGCTGGCGACGAAGAAAGTCATCTTGGCAGGAGACGGATTGCTACCGGGAGGCGGCGCGATGCCCTGCGTGTTGAACTGCGCGGTCGGCTGGTTTTGTTGCGCGAGCAGCAGGCACGCCGCGAGGACGAAGATAGATTTTTTCGCCACTACGAAGTCAGGCCACTTTGAATAGCAGCTTTTTGGCCTTGGCCTTGACCCTCAGCACTCTGGTCGACGAGGCGAGGTAGAGGTAACCGTCTGCGCCGATCTCGCAATTGGATACGCCCTGGTCGGTACTGATAAAGCCGATCCGCTCGCCTCCCGGCGTGAACACAGTGACCCCTTCGCGGGTTGCCGCCCACATGTTGCCGGCTGCGTCGATTTTCAGGCTGTCGCCGCCCATCACGACATTGCGGGCCACGAACTGGCGGCGGTTTGACGCGTTCCCCTGCTTGTCGAGGTCCCACATCACCCAGCCTGTGGGGGCGTCGGAGGAATAGAGCTTTGTCCCGTCCGGAGAAACGCCGATCCCGTTCGGCGTAGTCATGGTGTCGAGCAGGTGCAGGCTGTTATCGGGTGCAAGGCGGAATATCCCCATGTAGTCGAGGTCACGGTCTGGGCCAGCGTTGCGGTTGACGAGGCCGTAGGGAGGATCGGTGAAGTAGATTGAGCCGTCGGGGCCGAGCACGCAGTCGTTGGGCGTGTTCAACCGCTTTCCCATGTAGTGGTCGACCAGCACGGTCTTCTTCTTGGTGGCGAGGTCGATGCGGTAGATGGCGCGTCCGCCCGATCCGGCGACGATGAGACCGCCGCGTCCCAGGATCAGGCCGTTGGTACCGGGCTCGCGAATCGCGGGATTCCAAGCCACTCCGCCGACGTCATAGCCCGAAGGCTCGAGCCAGACCGAACGGCCCTCTGCAGGCGACCATTTGACGATGTGGTTGACCTGTGTGTCGGAGACCAGCAGGTAGCCGTTGTTGCCGCCAACCCACACCGGCCCTTCGGCATGCAGGAAGCCGTCGCAAACCTTTTCCACCTTCGCGTCGGCGTCGATGAGGACGTCGAGGCGGGGATCAAGCCGGTTGACCTTGCCAGCGTCCGGGTAGGGCGGCTTCAGGTCCGTGGGAGGAAGCGCGACCTGCGGGCCGGTGATCGGCGCGGGCGGCGGCGGTGTCGCGGGCGCGGCCGGAGCGCCGACGACCTGCGCCAGGACGTGGGCGGAGGGGACGGCGG
>DASPXY010000200.1:0-4488 GCA_035637055.1 Gemmataceae bacterium
GATTTTCCTGCGGTCGCGTCGATCCAGTTCGTCACCTTCTGCCGGTCGCCGTCAAAATACTCGCCGACCGAAAACTCCGGCACCGTCGCGTCGTTGTACTCGCCGACAAACCGCCCGTGGTAGCCCTTCACCAGATCGTACCGCCAGCCCTTGAAGCCCACAGCCCGCAGATGTCGCAGGTAGTTCTTGATGGCCGCACGCACGTCGGCATTGGTATGGTCCAGCTCACGGCCGGCCGGATGGTGTTCGCCGGTGTCCGGGTTGCCCATACCCACGCCGGATGCGTCATCGCGGGTGATGGCCGCCCGGTTGTCGGGAAATGGCGGATCGTGGAAATCGGCCCCGCCGGTCGCGACGCCGACACGATGGTTCAGGACCACGTCGGCCAGCGCCTTGACGGGACCAAGGGCCGCAATCGCCGCGGTCAGTTCCGCCGCGCTGCCGTACGCGCTATCGAGGACGTGCCACCGCCGCGGGATGTAGCCCTGCGGGGCCAGCGAGTCCGACGGCGGAGGAAACCACACGTAGCTGAACCCGGCCGCGCGAATCGCCGCCGCGTTCTCGGCAAGCACGCGATACCAGCTCTTTTTCGTCCGGGTTGCCGCATCGAAAACGCCCGCGTGAGAGGCCCAGTGGAACCCTTGCAGGAGAATGTCGCGTCCGTCGCCGTGGTACTTCCTCTCTTCCTGCCGCCAACCCTGGGGCATTGAGACGACCGCCAGCCACGGCAGTTTGTGTTCTGGTTGCATAGCGCTATTCGCCTCCAGGTTTTCAAGCACAGGTGTTCGCCGCACAGCGCCGGCACCGTCCGCGCGCAGTCCGAACGGTGCCCAAGAGGTTACAGGCCCGGCGGCGCTGGGTATCAGGTTCAGCATCCCGCAAAGCGGACAGGACGGTGGCAAGGACGGGCGCGCCCTGACCCGTCACGAGCGACCACAGGCGAACTTGTACCGCCAGCGGGTCGTGGGAGAGCGGGCGCTCTGTCAGGGGTATAAAAGCAAACGGCGCGCCGATTCCGCCAGACATTCCGTCGCCACGGCAAACCGGCGAGACGACAACCACCCGTGAACCGAGCAAGCGCCCTGTCCCCGCGACGCCGGACTCTTCACGAGAGTCTGATAGATAACCGCGGCCCAGGGAAGGAGGACGTGAGTTTATCTCGGAAAAATCGCGGTCGGGCTTGTGTCAAACCCCACAGGAATGGGATAGATTCTGGGACCAAGCCCGGCGCTTTGCGCGCTGCGGTCGCTGAGGTGCGGAGAGTTTACCTGGATTGCCCAGTCGGGTGACAAGGTGACAAGGTGACAGGGTGACAAGGTGGGGATGAAGATAGCTTTGCTCTTTCACCTGGTCACCTTGCCACCTGGTCACCTTGTCACCTTGTCACCTTCCGTAGCCCGGCAGGGGTCGGCCGTCGGCGTCGAGCTTGCCGCAAGCCCACAGCACGCCGTTGGCCAGAAGCCGGTGATACTCGGGCATCGCCGTCGTCCGCAGGTCGTGGCCGAGAGTCGTCGCAAAGACGCGGCCCTTGCCGTAGGTGCTGATCCAGCAGACGACATGCTCCGAACTCGTCTTCATGTTCTTGCCCAGCAACAGCGGCGTCGAGCGTTCGCCGAGCTTGATAGTCTGATACAGTTCGTCGCCCGGCGTCCGCCACTCGTCGGGCAGGCCGTGCAGGGCGGGGTGTTTCTTGTCCGCCTTGATGATGCTGAAAGCGGCGTAGGGATCGTGTTTGCGCGTGCGCATGCCGCAGCAGTCGGTCCACTCGTCAGAGGCCATGAAGGTGTGCATGGCGCAGTGGACCAACACGGTCGGCTTGCCGTCGCGCGTGGCCTTGAGCGCATGCTCGATCAAATCCTTGTTTTTCTCCATCGAGAAGCAGAAATTGTAGACGAGCACGTCATAGCCGTCGGCGAACTTCGGATCCTCAAGCACCTTCACCCCGGACTGGATGTCAAATGCGACATTGACGAGACCACTTACCTTCTTTGTCAAGACCGGGTTGAGGGCGTTGTAGTCGTGGTAGCCGCCGCCGGTGATCAGCAGCGCCTTGAGCGGCGGCGCCTTCTTTTCCTGGGCGCCGCCTGAACCTGCCAGCACTACCACGACGGTTACGAGGGCGAGCATCTTGTTCGACATGGTAACTCCCTGAGATGAGAGGCCCACTTCCTATTTTTCCCGCTTGCGGGTTAGCAGGAGCGGCAAGCTTCCCCGCTAACCCGCAAGCGGGAAAAACAGCAGCGAATCAAGTGGCCAGGCATTGCTTGTAGAGCGTCTCGAACTCCCGCGCCACCTGCTTGGCGCCCGCGCGCAACTCGCCCAGGAATTTCTTCATGGTGTCGTCGGCCCTGCCCTCGGAAATGATCCAGCGGCGCAGCCAGTTCGCCTCCTGGGCGGTGATGATGCCGTCCGCCAGGATGTTGTTCTTGACCGCGTCGAGCACCAGTTGATGAAACGACGGCACGACCGACGCGGCACTCTTCTTCAACTCCAGCAAGAACTCCAGTTCGAGGTCGTCAATGTGGCCGTCCGCGAAGAGTTCCTTGCGCATCAGATCGACCTCGCGCCGGTCGATGGTGCCATCGGCCAGGAGTAGCTCCTTGGCCAGCTTCTGCCATTCTGCCATCGCTTTTCTCCCTCCGAAAAGTGGCCTTACTTGGCCATGCACTCGTTGTACAGCGCCAGAAACTCCGGACACGTCTGGTCCGCGAGCAACTTCAGCTCCTTGAGCAACTGCTTCTCGTCGTCATCGACCTTGCCGTCGGCGAAGATGTAGCTGCGCAGCCAGGTGACCTCGGCCGAGCTGATTACGCCGTCGGCGAGGATGGTGGTGCGGACCGCCTCGTTGACCAGCGACTGAAATGCCGGCACCGCCTTGTAGGCGCCGCGCTTGGCCTCGAAGAGGAAGCTCAGTTCGCTGGAGTCGATGCGTTTGTCCGCGAAGAATTCCTTGCGCAGGATGGCGACCTTGCGATCGTCGATGTGGCCGCCCGCCAGCAAGACGGCCTTGGCCAGTCTCCGCCAGTCTGCCATGAGATCCCCTCCTTCGATGTGGTGATGGGTGCCTGTGATGGGTTCGCGGGTTCAGAATAGCACAGGGGCGCGCGAAGGCAAGGAAATTGGGCAACGGGGAGTATCCACTAGATGAGCGGTCGGAAAAGTCTTGAGACGGGTTCCTCCCTTTCGATCTGCGTCGGCAGCAATGCCGCCAGCGCGATCAGGCTATGATACGCCGCGATCAATGTGGTCTGAGGACCGTTTCCGAGACCGTTCCAGGCCGCCTCAAGGGTTGTGGTGCGATCCCAGAGGGCATGATGGTAACGGCTTCCGGCGGCGCCGCTGGCCTGAACCGGTGCTGCAGTCGCCAGCGCCTTCACTTTTGCCCAGCTGTCAATCCCCCGACAGCGTTCTGCGGCCAGCACTTCCCACCGCTCAAGGAGGTGATCCGTTGGTTCGTTACTGAAGTCCGCGAGGGGGCAGCAGCGCCACGCCGGTCTGGCGACCTGATGCGGAAGTTGTAACACCGTCGCCATGGCCACAAGCGTTGCACCGTAGACGATCGTGTAAGAGTGGGAATATCGCAGGTCACCCACAGTCGCCAAGAAAATGATGCCGCCGCCTTGCCCCTGTTCTTCGAGCCAGTCGGCGAAGATCGCGCGCGTCGCTGGATCGTCGGGCTGTTCGAGGACGGTGCGGAGAAGGGCTTCCTCGTCGTTCATGCAGTGCTGACACCTCCCTTGCGGCTCCGGTTCGCGTCGCGGCGAACCCTCCGGAGCGCGGGCGTCTCGCCCGCATCCAAGCTCCCTGGATGCGGGCGAGACGCCCGCGCTCCGGAGGGTTCGCCGCCAACTCTTACTTCGCCGCCGACTCCCACAACGGCCGGTCGGCAACGGTGACCTCGCGCGCGACGGTGTCGCCGGAACTGTAGCGCACCTGCACCCGATACTTGCCCGCCGGTAGGGCGAACCGCGCCTCCGGGATCGCCTGCAGATTGCGCCCGTCGCCACCGCTGACGTGCCGCGTCCCCAGCAACTTGCCGCCGTCGAGTACCTCGACGCGCGCCCCGATCGCGGAACGCGGCCCGCCGAAGGTCAACGTCAGCGGCGTGTACTTGCCCTTCAACTTGCTCATCAGCACCACGCACGGCTCGTTCTCGGCGCCGATCAATACCATGTCGAGCAGGCCGTCGCGGTTGAAGTCCGCCAGCACCACGCCGGTCGCCTTGAACTTCTGCTCCAGCCCCAACTCGTGCGTCGCATAGCGGAACTTGCCGTTGCCCTCGTTGAGGTAGACGCGCACCAGCCCGGTCTTGCACACCACGACCAGGTCGAGCAATCCGTCATTGTTCAGGTCGCCCCAGACGGCCGAGACCGACTCGGCCCGCAGTTGCGCCAGGTCGCCGGCCTGGAGCGTGACGTCGCTGAACTTGCCCTTGCCGTCACCGCTGTAGAGACGCACGGCCGGCGGCGGATAGAGGTTCAGGGCCGA
>DASPXY010000201.1:0-3611 GCA_035637055.1 Gemmataceae bacterium
GAGAGGGGCGAGGGACGAGGGGCGAGGGACGAGGGAAAACCGGGAGGCGGCTCGGGGTCTTCCCCTCGCCCCTCGTCCCTCGCCCCTCGCCCCTCCCCCTTTATCGCGTGGCCGGGTTGGCGGCTCCTGGGCGTCACCGTCCTGCTGGGCACGGCCCTGAGCCTGTGGTGGCTGCTGGTCTACGGCGGCGCGGAATGGGTGACGCATCAGCGTACTTTTCGGGTCCGCGTTCACCTCGATATGGAACTGGCGATGCCATACTGGCCGCCGGCGGTCGTGCTGTACCTGTCGCTCTTTCCGCTGTACTGGCTGGCGCCGTTCGTGCTGCGCGAGCGGAGGCAGTTGGTCGTCTTCGCCCTGACGCACGCCGCGGTGATGACGGCGGCTGGTGTTTGCTTCCTGCTCTTTCCCGCCGAACTGGCGTACTCGGAGTCGCCCCACGCCGGCGACTGGGAGGAGTTGGTGCAATTCGCCCGGCGCATGGCGATGACCTACAACCTGGCGCCGTCGCTGCACGTCGCCCTGGCGATTGTGTGTGTTGCGGTCTACGCAGGCCGGGCGCCGCGCGCGGGCAAGGTCTTGCTCTGGGCGTGGGGGGGCGCCATCGCGCTTTCGACCCTGTTAATCCACGAGCATCATGTTCTCGACGTGCTGACTGGCTGGCCGCTCGGCATCGCCGGCAAGCGGCTCATCTTCGACCGCCTTAGGGCGACCAGACCGACCGCGCGGGGCTGACTTCTCCGACCACCCCTGTACAACGAACTCGACCGCCGGACTTCCTGCCCGGTGCCTGGCGCTGCGTCGGCCCTTCCGGGGGGGAGGTGGTTTCGCCATGAGTCGGATTACCGCGGTGAAACAGGGGAATAAGGATCGCTTAGATGGCAGTTATCACGTTGACGATCGACGGCCTTGCGGTCACCGCCGCCGAGGGCGATACCATCCTGACGGTGGCTCGGGAGGCCGACATCAACATCCCGACACTCTGCTACCTCGATGGTTTGTCGGCGGTCGGGGCCTGCCGCTTGTGTCTGGTCGAGGTCGAGGGCAGTCCGAAACTGCTCGCCGCCTGTGTGACGCGGCCGACCGAAGGCATGCACATCCACACCGCCACCGAGAAGTTGGGCGAGTATCGCAAGATGATCCTGGAGATGCTGCTGGCCGAGGGCAACCACATCTGCTCGGTGTGTGTGGCGAACGGTCACTGCGAGTTGCAGGATCAAGCCGCCGCCAACGGGGTCGATCACGTCCGGTTCGAGTATCAGTATCCGGTGCGGCCACTGGACCTGACACACGAGCGCTTCGGCATCGACCACAACCGCTGCATCCTGTGTACGCGCTGCATTCGCGCCTGCGATGAGGTCGAGGGAGCGCACACCTGGGATATGTCTGGCCGCGGTCGCAACTCGCAGATCATCACGGACATGAACCAGCCGTGGGGCGATTCGCAGACCTGCACCTCCTGCGGCAAGTGCGTGCAGGCGTGTCCGACCGGGGCCATCTTCCGCCAGGGTTCGACCGTCGCCGAGATGCAACATGTCCCTGCGCAGCTGGTGTTCCTCAAAACCGCCCGGGAGAAAAAGCTATGGGGCGAATGAGGCTCGCGACGGTATGGCTGGGCGGTTGCTCCGGTTGCCACATGTCGTTTCTCGACCTGGACGAGTGGCTGATCGACCTCGCCGCCCGCGCCGACGTTGTGTACACCCCGCTGGCGGACGTCAAACGCTACCCTGAAAATGTTGATGTTGCCCTGGTCGAAGGCGCCGTGGCGAACGAGGAGAACCTCGAAATGATCCGCACCGTACGCCAGCGGAGCAAGGTGCTGGTGTCGTTCGGCGACTGTGCCGTTACCGGGAACGTGACGGCCCTGCGCAACCCGTTGGGGCTGGCGCTGGAGGTGCTGAAGACTTCCTACGCGGATCCCGCGAACCTGAACGCGCGCATCCCCGAAGAGAAGGGCATCGTGCCGCCGCTGCTGGATCGGGTGCAGCCGGTGCATGGGGTGGTGCCGGTGGACTTCTACCTGCCCGGCTGTCCGCCGCCCGCTGGCCGCATTCGGCACGTCCTGGAGGCGCTGCTGGACGGGCGGCAACCGCAGCTGGACGCGGCCGAGCGACGGTTCGGGTGACAAGCTGGAACCCGCTTGCGGGTTAGCAACGTGGAAAGTGCTAACCCGCAAGCGGGTTCGAGAAGGAGTCTACCCATGACCAAACGCATCGTCATTGACCCCGTGACGCGCATCGAAGGGCACGCCAAGATCACCATCTATCTCGACGACGCCGATCAGGTGAAGGACGCGCGTTTTCACGTCGCGGAGTTCCGCGGCTTCGAGCGCTTCTGCGTCGGCCGGCCGTTCTGGGAGATGGCGAGTCTGAGCGCTCGCATTTGTGGCATTTGCCCGGTCAGCCACCTGATGGCCTCGGCCAAGGCCGGCGACCGCCTCCTCGCCGTCACCATCCCGCCTGCGGCCGAAAAACTACGGCGCTTGATGAACCTCGGTCAGGTCGTGCAGTCGCACGCGCTGAGCTTCTTTCACCTGAGCGGCCCCGACCTGCTGCTTGGCTGGGACAGCGACCCGCTGCGGCGCAACGTCTTTGGCCTGATCGCCGCCGAGCCGGAGCTGGCCCGCGCCGGCATCCGCCTGCGCCAGTTCGGCCAGGAAATCATTGAGCGTCTTGGCGGCAAGAAGATCCATCCTGCGTGGTGTGTCCCCGGCGGTGTGCGCGATCCTCTCAGTGCCGAGTCACGCGATTATTTGCGCGGCCGCGTCGCCGAGGCGCGGCAGATCGTTCAAACGGGCCTGAAGCGTTTCAAATCGCTGCTCGACTCGTATCGCGAGGAGTGCCAGACGTTCGGCGATTTCCCGTCGTTGTTCCTGGGCCTGGTGCGCCCCGACGGCGGCTGGGAGCATTACGATGGCGTGCTGCGTTTCGTCGATAGTACCGGCCGCGTGGTGGCCGACGCCGTCGATTCACAGCGCTACAGCGACGTGATCGGCGAGGCGGTCGAGCCGGATTCCTATCTGAAATCGCCCTATTATCGACCTCTCGGTTATCCCGGCGGCATCTATCGCGTCGGCCCACTTGCCCGACTTAACGTCTGCACGCACATGGGCACCCCACTGGCCGACGTCGAACTGACGGAGTACCGGCAGCGCGGAGGCGGCACGGTGAACTCGTCGTTCTTCTACCACTACGCTCGCCTGGTCGAGATGCTGGCCGCGACCGAGGGCATCGGGCGTCTGCTCGACGATCCGGAAATTACCTCCGAGGATGTCCGCGCCCGGGCAAGCGTCAACCGACTGGAGGGCGTCGGTGTGAGCGAGGCGCCGCGCGGCACACTGTTCCATCACTACCGAGTCGATCGCGACGGCGTGCTGCAGAAGGTGAACCTGATCATCGCCACGGGGCAGAACAACCTGGCGATGAACCGTACGGTCGCGATGATCGCGCGCCGTTACATCAACGGCCCGAAGATTCCCGAGGGCGTGCTCAATCGCGTCGAGGCCGGCATCCGCGCTTTCGACCCGTGCCTGAGCTGCTCGACGCACGCCGCCGGTACGATGCCGCTGCTCGTGCGGCTCGTGCGCCCGGACGGCTCGGTCGCCGACGAGG
>DASPXY010000202.1:0-3646 GCA_035637055.1 Gemmataceae bacterium
CTTCCAGGTCGCCTTCAAGTTCGTCTCTCTCGCGGGCAGGGCCGGCGCCATCGAACAAAAAGCGCTCATGGTGATCCGTAATATCCGCCATCCGAACCTGCTGAGTATCTTCGGTGTCTGGCAGCTCGACGGCTGGCTGGCCGTCGGCATGGAACTCGCCGACCGCACCCTGCACGACCGGCTCAAGGAAGCGCTGGATCGCAGTTTGCCCGGTATCCCGCGGCGCGAGTTGGTGCGCTATGTGCTCGACGCGGCTGCGGTCATCGACTATCTCAACAAGCCGCGGCATTTCCTCGACGGCGGCAAGCCCGTCGGCATCCAGCACGGCGACGTGAAGCCGCAGAACATTTTCCTGATTGGGGAAGGCGTCAAGGTCGGCGATTTCGGCCTGGTGCGCTTGCTGGAGCGCGCGGTGGTGCAGCACGAGGGCGGGCTGACGCGCGCCTACGCCGCCCCCGAGGTGCTGGCCGGGCAGATGTCGCGCTGGTCGGATCAGTTCGCGCTGGCGGTGACGTACTGTTTCCTGCGCGGCGGCCGCCTGCCCTTCACCGGACTCGACCGCGACCGGCCCGACCTGAGCATGTTGCCGGAGGAGGAATGCGCAGCGGTGCGGCGTGCCCTGGAACGCGACCCGCGGCAGCGCTGGCCGAGCTGCCGCGCGTTCGTCAAGGCCCTGGCTGAGTCCAAACGGCCGCCCAGTCCCGCACCGCCCGTTGTGCCCACGCCTGTGCCAGTCGTCACGACCGAGACGACCGTCCCGCCGGAGCCACCGCGACCGTTCCGCCCCCGCGTAGTTCCCCGCAAGTTGCGCGTCATCGCCGGTCCGGATACGGAGAAGGTCTTCGAGTTGCCCCCCTCGGGGACCGTCTTCCTCGGCCGCGACAAGGAGAGGACGCTCACCAAGTTCACCGAGCGCACGATCTCGCGAACCCATTGCCGGTTGGAGGTGAGTGGCGAGCGCGTGCTTCTCATCAACGAAAGCCTCGCCGGCACGCTGGTCAATGAGCGGCCCGTCACCCAGCACGAGTTGAAGAGCGGCGATCTGATCCGTCTCGGTGAAGAAAGCCAGACGAAACTCGTCTTTGAAGTCGAAGAGGAAACCGCGACCATCCGTGGCGGGAAACTCTATTCCCTCCGCGACGACAGGAGTCTGGTCGGCAAGACGGTGGGTCACTTCCAGATCGTCAAACTCCTCGATGCCAGCCCCTCCGGGACGACCTATCGGGCACGCGATACGAGTTCCAATCGCGACGTTGCCCTGAAGGTGTTCGTTCCCGACCGGAGCTTGCCGGAGCGTTTTCGGATGATGCAGCCCGTGCTGGGTCTGCAACACCCCAACCTGCTGACACTCTACGAAGCCGGCGAACACGAGGTGGGATACTGGGTCGCGATGGAGTGTGCCGAGGGAGCGAGCCTGGAGCAATTGCAGGAGCGCATCGGGCCAACCGGCAGCTTCGTCTGGCACCAGGTTGTGCGGTTCGCTCTGCAGGCGGCCGAAGGGCTCAACGCCCTGCACCAGCGGGAGATCGTCCACCGGGCTATCACGCCGCGCGCCCTCCTGCTGGGACGCAGCAGCAACGAACTGAAGCTCGGTGGACTGTGGCGGGCGCGGGCGCTGTCCGATTGCAAAATGGATAGTGCGGATACGCAGGACGTGTTGCGGCACGTACGCTACATGCCGCCCGAGCGCGCCGGTTTCGGCAAGCCGGCGACCGTGCGCGGCGATCTCTACAGTCTGGGCGCGGTGCTCTACCATCTGCTCACTGGCCGACCACCCTTCATTGGGGAGAGCGACAAGGCGATCATCTTCCACATCGTCCAGACAGAGCCGCTGCCGCTGGGGCACTTCCAGCCCACCATCCCCAGGCCGCTTGCACAGATCGTGCTCCGACTGCTCGCGAAAAGGCCAGAAGACCGCTACCAGAGCGCCCAGGAACTCCTGATGGCCCTCCAACCCCTCGCGGGGATAGAGGTTTACCAGGAGCCGATTCGTCCCGTGCCTCTGCTGCCCAGCCGGGGCACTGGCGAAAACCTGGACCTGGAGGCGACGCCACCTCCGGAGGCCCCCGACCATCCCGAACCTCCCGCGCCGGCCCCTGGCCCGGTGGGGGCGGGCCGTTATCAAATCGTGCGGGAACTGGGGCTCGGGGGACTGGGCGTCGTCTACCTCGCCAGGGATACCCGCCTGGACCGGCTGGTTGCCCTGAAGCTCTTCCCCTTTGCGAGCGGTGAGAACTCGGAGGCGATGCTCCGATTCGCCCGCGATGCCGTGTGGGCCAGCAAGCTCGATCACCCCAATATCTGTCCTGTTCTCGATGTGTACGAGAATGCAGGCCGCCTCGTTGTGGTGATGGCCTACATTGAGGGGGAATCCTTGGCCAAGGCCATCCGCCGTGAACAACCGATGGCCCAGCGGCGCGTTCTCGAATTCGTCGCCAAATTAGCGCGGACGCTGGACTTCGCGCACAAGCGCGGTGTTCTCCACGGCGACCTCAAACCCGCCAATGTCATCATCGACCACCGGGGTGAGCCGATCCTCATGGATCTGGGTCGCGGGTTCCGCCCCCTTCAGAACCTTCACGCGACGCAGGAGGGCTCCCTGATGGGGACGCCTGCGTACCTGTCCCCAGAGCAGGTGCGCGGGGCCGTGAAGGAGGTCGGCCCAGCCAGCGATCAGTGGAGCCTCGGGGTGATCCTCTATGAGATGCTGACCGGCCAGGTACCTTTCCAGGGCACCGTGGGACACGTGCTGGCCAGCATCATCAACAGGAAGCCGCGGCCGCCGCGCGAACTGCGCCCCGACATCGACCCAGTCCTGGAGGCCATTTGCCTCAAGGCCATGTCGGCGAACATGGCCGAGCGCTTCCCGTCGATGGCCGATTGTGCCCAGGCCCTGGAGAACACCGTCGCCATCTGCCCCACCCCGGGGGCCGACCTCGGGCCCGCGCCGGCCGCGGCCCCGCCAACCGTCGGCAGCGATGCGGCATCTACCCCAGCCTTCGGAGGGGTTTTCAGGCAGGTCTCGAAGCGAAGCATGGATGCGCCGGGGTCGGGGAACCTCACGGTCGGATCCCGACCGGAATGGAAGAGAGCCGGGCCGGCGTGGGAGAGTACCTCACCGTTGAAGCGGGGGCGTCTGTGGTGGCGATTGCTGGGCGCCGTCCTGTGCTGCGCCAGCTTTGGCCTCGTTCTCCTGCTCAGCAGCGTCCTGACGAAGCCGGCAGCCGAGCGCCCCACCTCCGAGACGTCCGGGTTGCTCCCGCTGCTCTTGCTTGGAGGAGCGTTGTTCGCCGCGCTGCTGGGCATCCTGCTGTGGCGGTGGCGTTCCCGGAAAGGCTGGGGCGAAGTGATGTTTGGCATGGCTCGGACTGCCAGGGACACCCAGCCGGAGGCCCCCGTGGAGGTCGAGGCCGTGTGCGCGACTTTGAGCCCGCAGGCGGGACCGGCCCCTCCAAAGTTCCTGGTGGACATCGTGCGCAGCATTGCCAGGAGGGGCGGCGTAGCGACCGAGGCGGAAACGCAACTCCTGCTGCGGCTGGAGGAAATCCATCAAGGCTGCCCGACGACGCCCGAAGAGGAAGAACAGATCAGGCGACGGGTGGAGGAAATCACTCGAGATGGGGAACCGTCCGAACGTGCTGCTCCT
>DASPXY010000203.1:0-2422 GCA_035637055.1 Gemmataceae bacterium
AGGGTGGCGGCGGGAACCAGGGTGGGGGCAATCAAGGCGGTAACCAGGGGGGCAATGAGAACCCGGGCGAGAACCTCCCTGGCGAGAAAAAGCAGCCTGTCGATCCGGTGCTGCCGCCCATTGACCCCAATTCCCTCGCCGGCGACGCCTTCACAAACTTCCTGCCGCCCGGCAGCCAAAGCGTCTACGAGATCCGGTTCAAGGACTTCGTCAACAGCCCGCTCGGCACGGCCGCCTTCCTACCGGGCGCTTTCGACGACAAGGACATGAGCGAGCGCGTCGGTTTCTCCGTCAAGGCGATCGACAAACTCATCCATGCCGAGAACTACACCCAGCGCTGGACTTTCATCGTGCTGCACACGATGGAAGGGATCGACAAGTACGGTCCACTGAAGCGATCGCTCGGCCTGGAACCGGCCGAAGAGAAGGCCATCAGGGGCCAGGACTATTTCAAGGTCACGCGCAACGCTCACTGGCTGCTCAACCTCGGCCGGCTGTCGCTCGGCGTGCCGGTGCATGTCCGCAACGCCCAACCCGACGACATGACGGGGCCGCTCTATCTCCGCCGGCATGATCGGCAAACGCTGGTGATCGCTCACCTGGCCCCGATGCGCGAGTTTCTGAACGTCGAAGGCGAATTCCCGGCCTGGGGCGGCAACAAGGTCGCGCAGAACCCGGCCCCCGCTCCCGCCGGCCAGGCTCAGCAGCCCGCACCCGCACAACAGCCACCGCGCGGCCAGCCCGATCCGCGGGGTGGCCAGGGCGGTCAGCCGATGCCGATGCCGATGGGCGATCAGCCGATGGGCGGTCAACCGAAGCCCAAAGGCGATGGCGGTCAGCCGCCCCAGCAACCCTCCCGCGCGGCGAGCGGGACGTACGCCACGATCAATCCGGTCCTCAAGGCAACGCTCGACCGCATGGCGGCTCGCAAGGAAAACTCGAACGACAAGGTGATCTTCATTTCCGCCACCGAGATGAAGTTCGCGCGCGTCGTCAGCCGGCAAGCCGAGGACAAGTACCGCGTGCTCTGGCGCGTCAAGCCGGTCTGGGACATCACGAACCTGCTCGACGAGAAAACGGAGCGGATTAGTGTTCTGGGCAGCAGCCTGCAGATGAAGGATGCGCAGAGCTACGTGTTCCAGAACACGATGCATTGCCCCAGCGACACCGAGGCGAACGGCCTCAAGGAAGATGTGGTGGAGTTGGCGGCGCCCAAGGTGACGAAGCTCTTCCGCTTTCTCCTGAATCATCCGGTCGAATTGCCGAAGGTGGAAGTCAAGGTAGACAACATCCCCAATCCGTTCAATCCGGGCGGCGGCATCAACCCGATGCCGCAGCCGATGCCGATGCCGCAACCACCGCGCGAGGGCGGCATCCCCAACCCGAACGACCCCAAACAGCCCCCCAAGGAAGAAGAGATTACCAAGTCGCGCATCGCCGTCACGCAGACCGGCAAGGATGTCCTGTTCCGTCTCGATCTGCTGCTCGATGGGCCGGCCTACCAGAGGTTGGAAGGCGTCCTGTACCTCGTGATGTGTGGCCTGAAGACCGAGGTCGAGGTCGCCGAGGCGGCGGCCCGGCGGCACGATCTGGCGCAGGCCGGCAATAAACTCGGCGAGGATGGACTGCGCGACAGTCGCGTCAAGCCCGGCCCGTATCGCGTCCAGCCCGGCGAGTATCCGCCAGGGGCCTTCCCGCGGCCGGCAGGCGAGAAGCGCACCGCGCGCGAACCCGGCCACCGCATCAGCTGGATGGCGGGCCTGTTGCCTCACCTCGGGCACAAGAACCTCTACGACCAAATTGCGTTCGACAAGTCGTGGAAGGACGCCGTCAACTGGCTGCCCGCACGGACACTGATTCCCGAGTTCATCGATCCCTTGTATCCGAGGCATACCCACTTCGCGACCTATCCAGGGATGCCGCTGGACACGGCGGGGACGCACTACGTCGGCCTCACGGGCGTCGGCCTCGATTCTGCGGACTACCGCGCCAACGACCCGGAGGTTCTCAACAAGTTGGGCGTGTTCGGCTACGAACGCGGCGCCTCCCTCAAGGACATCCGCGATGGCCGCGGTGGCTTGGGGAATACCATCCTCATGGTTCGCGTGCCGCACGACGGCCCGGCCGGGGTCACGCCCTGGATGGCGGGCGGCGGCAGTACGCTCCGGGCGGTGCCGGAGAACAATAGCGTCGAGCCGTTCCTCAGCACTGAGAAGGACGGCAGTCGCGGCACGTTCCTGTTGATGACCGATGGCTCGGTGCGTTACGTCAAGAAGGGCCCCGACGGCAAGACCATTCCCGACGACGTTTTCAAGGCGATGGCGACCATCCGCGGACCGGCGCCGGTCGATATCGATGCCTGGGCGCAGACGGTAGCGCCTCCGCCCAAGGTGGAACTGCCGCCGCTCGACCCGAAAGAGAA
>DASPXY010000204.1:0-10430 GCA_035637055.1 Gemmataceae bacterium
ACCCTTCACCATAGGGCCAAGCCTTTCCTGTTCACAAGGTCAGCAGGTCGGTAGCCCAAGCTCGCAGCCGCTTTCCCTTGTCCGTGCTCTTATTTAGTGGCCGCAGCGGATCCTGAGCTACTTCTGCCATCCCGCCGTCCAAGATGCGACTGCCAACACCGTGTGAGGAGCTTGCCTGCCGGAGTAATACTACGTCGGGGGTCAGGTCACGGTCCACGCCCTCGGGCCGGACGGGGCCTTGCGTCCCAAGCCGCACCAACTCGTCAAGACTGCGGACAAGGCGCATGCCGTGCGCCTCGACCCAGCGCAGCGGTTCGCCTTCGTGCCGCACACCGGCACCGACGTCATCTTCCAACTCGCTTACAGTCCGCAGACCGGAGAACTGAAAGCCGGCCCCGTGCCCAAACTCACCACACCCCCAGGCACCGGGCCGTGGCACCTCGTCTTCCAGCCGGCGAAGGACGTCGCGTAGGTCGCCAACGAGCAGGGCAGCAGCGTGACCGCGTACCGCCTCGACGCCCAGGCCGGCACGCTCAAGCCGCTCCAGACGCTCACGACGTTACCGGCGGGCTTCAAAGGCACAAACGCCTGCGCCGAGATCCAGCTGCATCCCTCGGGGCGGTTCTTGTATGTCTCCAATCGCCTGCTACACGGTTAGTCCCGCTGACAACGGCTTGAAGGCGAACGGGCAGGTGGCCACGGAACGGACGCCGCGCTCGTTCGACCTCGACCCAGGTGGGCCTGCTGCCACGCTTCGGCCTGACCGGCGGCGCGAACCTCAATGCGGTGGCCGGCCTTGACCGTATCGACCAGCCACACGACACCGGCGCTCGTGATGAGCCGCACCTCGCCCACGCTCCAGCCGAAACGCTGCCGACAGGCGAAGGATTCGTCGATGGTGGGGATGGTCATGGATACCAGTTCGGGAGAAGAAGGCCGTGACATCCGTCCCTCCTGATCGGCGAGGGACGAACGCCACGGCCACGGCCTGTGGGTGCTAAGCAAGTATTTATCCTATCATTTATCCTTTTTGTCCTTGTCAGCCTTCTTGCGGATAGGCAGTTTGACTTCCTTGGCGGTCTTGTTGTCCGCCGCTGGCACGACCTTGACTTCGTTGCCCTTGACCATGCGGTCGTCCTTGAGCCCTTCGGCGCTAACGCCTCCTTTGGGGCCGACGAAGCGGGTGTCGTCGTTGACGAGAAACGTCCGCTCCTTGCCACTCTCCAGCGTGATCGTGAATGCCTTCTTGGCGAGTTGCACTTCCTTGATCTTGCCCACCACTTCCTTGCCGTCCTTGCCGCCTTGGGCCGGCAAGGCACCTGCGCACAACGCCAAGCCGAGCAGGGTGCAACCGAGCAGTCGAGACATCGTTCGATCCTCCAACGAAAGGGACTCGGAACCGTTCTCCGCGAAACGGTTCCCAACATAACCCTGGAATCCTCGTTCACCTGGGCGGTTTTGGGGCAGTCTGGGCGGGCGGCTGGAGGGAACCCATCCCGCGACGGCCGCCACGGGTGCGCAACGGAAGCGTTGTGACCCGAGGCGGGGAACTGGCAAAGCGGGCTCGGCGCCGCTGGCCGGCCCGCCGCAAGAGCCAGGGAGGTGCAGTGGAGACGATGCTACCGGGCGTCCACCCTGCCCGGCGCGATGGGCCGGCCCTTGCCGGCCGGCGTCCCCGCCGCCTCCTGCAAGTCGCGCACGATGTGCGGGCCTTCGACCAGGCCGAAGTCCGGCCAGTCGGTGGGCGTCTGCATGGCAGCGCCGCAGTCGGGGCAGCGGCCGCTCTGGCCCAGTTTGTCCTCGGGCACCCAGACGTGGTTCAGGCAGGCCGGGCAGTGCAGGATCGCGAAGCGCATGGCGGCTCCTTTCGATGGGTCACGGACCCTTTGCAGCAACGACATGAACACGAACTGCCCCTGCGGGAGCAGCTGGACCGGAATGGGCAGTGCAAAGGAACATACGCAAATTGCGTTCCGTGCTGGCACAACCAGGGGTGCTTCCACGACGACAAGGCACCAGCCCTTGGGACAACTTTCTGCGCCCGGTCCGGGCCATGCTTTCGGTCTGTGGGGCCTATCGCCCCCTGGGGAAGACGGTCCTCGTGCTTCTGGCCAGAAGGTCTTGGCATGAACACCAGTCCAGTATACCATTCTTTTACAGCTATTCCCCCACTCCCCAGCCACCTCCTCCCAGCCTTTCAGGTGGCGCGATGAGGGAGTTGACCCCTACGCGGCAAAGCCGCGCACCACTCCCATGCTCCCCCTGCAGACCCGACCGGACGCGGCCTTGAGCCGCCTGGAGGACGAGGCGCTCGTTCTCCTCGTTCAACAACATGGACCCCGGCACCCTGCCACCCAGGTGCTGCTCGGACGCCATCTGGCCTGGGTGTGCCGCCGTGCCGCCTGGCTGGCGCGACGACGGCGCCTCCACCACAACGATGTCCTCGACGCCCAACAAGAAGCCGTCCTGGCTGCGGTCGATGCGATCCATGCCTACGCCCCCACGCGACAGCAAGACGGAACCTGCTGCACTTTCCGCTCGTTCCTCTGCCGCGTCGTCGGGGCACGCATCGGCAACTTCCTGCGCACCCTGCAGCGCGCAGCTGCCCGCCAGCATTGCCAGCAGCACGTCGAGCAGCGCCGGCGGTGTGTTGCCGTCAAGGCCGCGCTGCTCCTGCCCCGTCCGGCGAAAGCCGCCGACCCTCCCAGCGCACTCGTCCTGGCCGCGCAACCAGCGCTGATGAGTTCGCCAGGCCAGCGCGACCAGGGCCACGAAGGCAAGCAGGAACAGCAGCGGCACAGTTCGCCATCAGGCCGTTGTAACCCCGACCCGCCCAGGGCGCATGCAGGGGCGGATGGTTGACCGTCCCTCCACTTCCCCAACTCCTTCGGCTTCCGCAAGGCCCGCAACCACCCAACCCTCCCTTTGCTCTTGAGCGCACGACCCCTGTTCGGAGAAGATGGCTCCACCCGCGCCACAAAAAGATGAACAAGCGGATGTGGGTCCAGGCAGTAACCAATGGAGACCAGGAAGGCCCCGGAGGAGCCACGGCATGGCGACCCCACGCACGAGTCCCCTCATTCGCCACATCCACCAAACCGCTGCCGCCCTCCTCGCGGTGGCGGTGCCCGACGACCAACTCCTGGAGCGGTTCGCCGTCCGTCACGAGGAGGCCGCCTTCGCCGCTCTGGTCCGTCGTCACGGCCCGCTTGTGTTGGAAGTCTGCCGCCGGGTCTTGCAGGACGCGCACGCGGCCGAGGATGCCTTTCAGGCGACGTTCGTGGTGTTGGCGCGGAAGGCCGGCGCTCTCAAGCGGCCCGAAGCCCTGGGCCCCTGGCTCTACGGGGTGGCCACGCGGACGGCCCTCAAGGTCCGAGCGCAAGACGCCCGGCGGCGGCGCTGCGAGCGGCAGGTCGCCGTGGCTGAGGCGGTCGAGCGCGCCGACGACTGCGTCTGGCACGACCTGCGACCCGTGCTGGACGAGGCGGTGGCGCGACTCCCCGAGAAGCACCGGGTGCCGTTCGTGTTGCACTACCTGCAGGGCATCACGGTCGCCGAGGTCGCCCGCCGGGTTGGTTGCCCCCAAGGGACCATCGCGACCCGCCTCGCTCGGGCGAAGGACCAGTTACGCGGTCGGCTGGCCCGGAAAGGGCTGGCGCTGTCCGTCGGGGCGCTGACCCCGGCACTGGCGCAGTGCGCGGCATGGGCGGCGGTGCCCACGCCGCTGGCAGTGGGTACGGTGGAAGCCGCGATGCTCGTCGCGGCAGGTAACGCGGCCGGCGCTCTCGCCGCCACGGCCGCCATTCTCACGCAAGGAGGGGTCCAGGCCATGTCCTTGAGCAAGGTGACAAGCGCTTTGGCAGTGGGGTTGACGATGATGGCCCTTGGCGTCGGTGTCGGGGTGCCCGCACACGGGATATCGAGCCAGGAAGGCAACGGTGCCGGCCTGGCCATTCCACCGGCGGGAGAAAAACGGCACCCCGGGCACATGCCGGCGGCATGCGCGCCCGCGTTCACGCGCTACTACGCGGGCGGCTGCCGGAGCCTGCGCGGGTTCGAGTTCCACGGCCTCTGCCCGAAGGCGACTGGTGCCCAGGGCCGTTGTGAGGAGCCGGACATCCGCGAGACTCCGTCGAACGATGTCCGGGTGATCGTGCGGGAGCAGCCGACCGGCAGCCTGATGTTCGGCCTGGGCGTCAACTCGAACGGCGGCCTGGTGGGCAGCATCGTCCTCAACGAGAAGAACGTCGACATCCTGCGACCGCCGAGCCGTCTGGAAGACGTCTTCGAGAGCCGGGCATTTCGCGGCGCCGGCCACGAGTTCCGCATCGAGACAGTGCCCGGTACGCAGTTGCAACGCTACAGCGTCAGTTGCCGCGACATCCTGCGAACGCCGCTCAACGGCCTGGAGCATCAGGTCCCAATCAAGGCGAACGACCCGCTGTACCTGGTGGCTTTCTTGGACTTGGGCACAGTGAAGCGAAACGTGAACGTGCAGGACTATCGCGTCTCGGTGGGCTGCGGCCAGCGGATCAAGGTGCCGATGCTCGGGCCGGTGCCAATCGCGCTGGACTTCGGCTTCCCCATCGTGAAGGAGTCCGCGCAACGGAAGCATCGCTTCCGTTTCTGGCTGGGCTGCTGTTCGTAGCGGCCCCGCGCTCCGAGGACGGCGCGGGGCTCGGTGTCCTCCGTCGTGGTTTGGCAGAGAGCGGTCGCGGCGGCGGTCCCTCGGTATTGCCATCTCTCCAAGGATCGCCCACCGCGACCAGAACGCGCCGACGGCGGAGAGGCAAGCGGAAACCGGCCAGGAGGCCACCAGGCAATGAGGAGCCATTCGGCCTGGAGCAATTCGGTGCGGCGTGCTCCTCGGCCAGGTCAGGAACTGCTGGCCGGAGCCGTGTTCTGCTTCCCGTGCGGGAGGAGGCTGACCGACGGCTGGCTCGCTGGACCGGCGCCTGGCAGGAAGCCTCACAGCGCCGGCCAGGCGAAGCAATCATTCGGCGCCTCGAAATAGTCTTGGCCGACGGACGAATACCCTTCTGAAACCCCAATCGTGGCCGGTGCTGGAGCGCTGCTCGTGGGTGCCGAGCCGGCTTTCCGCTACCATGCTCCAGAGGACCAAGGTGGTCGCGTGAATCGTTGGGGTTGCCGTGGGCCGTCGTCGCTCGTCAGTCCACCTCGGCCTGCCAGCGGACGACGAGCAACCATTCTCGGGGAGGTGCAGCATGAGACGCGTGGTGTTGGCGATGCTGGTCATCGCTCTGCTGGTGACCGTCAGCGCGCCCAGCAGTGCTGGCGAGAAGGCCGGCAAGAAGGACGAGGAACTGATTCAAGGCACCTGGTCGGTCGTGTCCGGGGAGAAGGAAGGCCAGAAGGCGCCGGAGGAGGAACTCAAGGACGTTCGGCTCACCTTCGCTGCAGGCGGCAAGCTGATGGTCAAGGCCAAGAACAAGGATATGGAGGGAACCTACAAACTCGACTCTGCCAAAAAGCCCAAGGAGATCGACGTCACGGTCGATGAAGGCGGCAAGGAACTGGTCCTCAAGGGGATTTACCTGCTGACCAAGGACAGTTTGAAGATTTGCCTCGCCCATCCGCCGACGGAGCGCCCGACCGAGTTTGCCACCCAAGCGGGCGTCCAGACAATGCTCATCATTTTCCGGCGCGCGAAGGAATGACCCGCCCAACAGGAGAACGTGAAGGCGGCAGGGCCGGAGCCCTGTCGCCTGTTGCTCCAGCCCCACAGCGGCATCCTTTCCGCCAAGGCATGGGATGCTCCCTCAATCCGAACGTGCCGGCGCTGGACCTGCTCGCACCGTTCCTTCACCCCGGAGAAGCAAGGTCTGCGAGTCAACTACCGCCCCAGCAACAACCACACGCGCTTGGCCTCGACGGTCTGCCGCAACCAAGCGCCGAGTGCCGTCGGCGTCGGGAAACTGGCATCGGCCACGCGGGCAACGACCAGGTCATCGGTCGCGTGGCCGAGCGCCACCAGCACGGGCAGGGGGAGGAAGCGACCGCCTCGATCAGATGACTTGCAGCCGCTTTGGTGCTCGGTGGCAGACTCGGCGTGCTCTGGCGCCTCGGGGTAGGAGAGACTGCCGCGACCGTCCACTCGTGCCCGCTGGCCGGGGTCACTTGCCCGCTGGGGCTGTTGGGAGTTTGGCCGTCTGGTCCGACTGCTCAACGACGAGGTCGGGCAGCACGACCGTCTGGCCGGCCTGGACGGTGAAGTCGTGCGCCTGGCGACCCGACTGCTGGACGCGATAGATCGCGCCACCAATCAGCGCCGGCAGGGTCAGCCGGCCCTGGGTGTCCGTCCGCGGTCCGTCGCCGTGGCGCGCGGGGTCGGCGTGCCCCAGCCACAGCGCTCCCTCGGCGCGAACGCCGCTGCCGAGCATCGTCTTCAGATTCTGCGGGAGGGGATGCGGACCCGGCGGTAGCAGGAGCCACATCAGCGGCCGGTAGTTCGCCAGCGGCTTGCCCGCAGCATCCACGAACCGCGCCCGCGCGGCGCCCGTGCCAGCGAGACGCACCGTGACCGGGTCGCCGCCCGCCTGCTTCCCTTCGACCCTGGCCACCGCCCCGAGTTTGCCCTTCTCGTCGAGGAATGCGAGGTGGAAGACGGCCCCCGGATTGGACACGGGGAAGGCGAAGGTGCCGTCGCGGATCTCCTGGACGACGATGGTGCCACGCGCCGCGTCCGGCGGTGGCAGTACCCCCGCGAGGTCCAGGGACACGCGCCGGTGCCAGAGCTGCAGTTGCGTCTGGTCGATTTGCCCGCGTGCTTCCTCGTCCAGGTACACGGCCTGCTCAAAAGCGGTCGCCTGGTGCGCGAACATCCGGGCTGTGGTGATCGGCTTGCCGTCACCCGTGACCAGGCGGCCGCGCAGCAGCGGGGCTCGGCGCAGGGACACAGTGACCGGGGGAACTTTCGCGCCGGCTTTCGCCTCGACGACTGTGTGGGCATCCGGCCAGAAGTACGGCTCTCCCTTCGCCCCCTTCTCCGGCGGCGAGCGCAGAATCGGTCCGTCCGGCGCATCGCCCAACTTGCTGACGGCGATCTTCTGGGGCACATAGTCCCCGTTGGCAGCGTTGACGAGCAGATACCAGGAGCCCGGCGGCAACAGGGCCTCGAATGTCCCGTCCGGCCTGGTCTTGAGCGCACGCGGCCAGTGGGTTCCTGTGGGCAGCTTGACATCCTTTGCCCAGAAATCAACGCGTGCATCGGCAACGGGCTTACCGCCCGGTTCTTCGACGATCTTGCCGCGCACTGGCAGGCCGCGCAACAGCTCAACCTTGAGCTGCTGTCGCACGACCGCTCTTCCCGGCCAGGAAACCGTCTGTGTCTTCGACAGGTAGGGTTCGTCACGGCCAGCAACGACGTGGAGCGTGTAGCCTGGGGCCTCGTGGAGCGGTAACCGAAAGCGCCCCTGCGCGTCCGCCTCGATCTCCGTGGCGTGAAGCACGTCGGAGCGTTCGTTGATCCACGCGCCCACGAAGTGGAGAGCGTTCCAGGCGTCCCCGGCACCCCGGCGGCCTTTCCAGTCGGCCCCGCCGCCGCCACAACGGGGCAGGAGTCCCGCCGCCGCGACAAAGCCCACATCCTCATGGCACGTCGCACACCGCGAGTCCAGCCGCAGGCGGGCGCGCGGCAGGGGCTTGCCTGTTTCGCTATCCGTAAGGGTGCCTTCGAGGATCCGGGGCGGGGCCAGCACGTAGCGGCTTTCTTCCTCTTCCTTGCCGCGGGGCGGGATGTCCAGCACCTGCAGGGCAAAGCGCTCGTCCTGCAGCTGGAGACCGATCCCCAGCCCGGGACCAAGGCCGCGCAGCATGAAGCGCCCCTGAGCGTCCGTGGTCACCGGGGCCGGCCACAGGGGAAGAGCTACCGGGGGGTCGAGGAACATCAGCACGGCGGCACGCAGCAGCGCGTGCGGTTCATCCTCCCAAACCCGGCGCGACAGGCGCAGACCGCCAAGCCTTTGGCCTGCGCGCACCTCTCCTCCCAGCCTGGTTTCCAGGCCGAGTGCCATGAGGTGGCTGTTCGAGAGATCGAGGTTGCGGTAACTCCGGGGGCCGCGCTGGAGAGCGTCCCGGTTTCCCAGCCGGCTCACAATCAACTTGACCCCCGCAGCCGGCTGCCCTTGCAGATCGATGAGGCGCCCGCGCACCATTTGCTCCGGCTCGAGTTGGACGACAACGCTCTCGGCATTCGCCCCCATCCCCCAGCCGAGGCCGTGACCCTTCGCGCTCGCGAAGATCACGATTTCCGAGGGCTGGACGGCGGCCGGGCAGGTCACGGTCAGGCGGAACTTGCCCCCCTGGTCGGTCCTGGCCTGGCCGAGCGCCTGCACGCCGCGCGGCAGCAGTGCCTGCGAACCGGCCACGACCGCCACCGTGGCGCCGGCCAGTCCCTGCTTGTCCGGACCAAGCACCTCCCCGGCGAAAGTCAGCTTCTTCTGCTCGCCTTGAAAGCGTCCGGGTTGAAGAAGCGGTGCGCTCGGGGCGGCCCGCTCGTTGGGGAGGCGAGGCTGCGCGCCTTCGTCCGTGCCGGTCTGGGTCTGGCGCTGAGCCTGGGCCTGATGGCTACCGACGCCCACGCCGAACACGATGAATGCGACCGCCAGCACGAGCGCGGCGGCAATCTTGAGTTTGCTGAGGAACATGGTTTTCAGGGCCCCCTGGGCCAGCGCCAGCACGGCGGCGGAAGCCCCCGGGGCCGTGCTGGTCACCGCGATGGTAGCGATCCGGATCGTGGTATGAATCAGGGCGCCGGGCAGGGCTGCGGTCGCCTTCTCCGCGAGCAAGGTCGCCAGCAGTCCGACCGGAACAGTCAGGCCGCGCCGCCCCAGACGGTGGCGCAGCAGGACGCGCGCCCGCGCCAGCCGGCCCTTCACCGTGCCGACCGGCCAGCGGAGCAGCCGCGCGGCCTCGGCATTGGTTTTGCCTTCGAGGTAGCAGAGCACGACTGCGGCGCGGTAGTTCTCCGGGAGTCGGTTCAACTCCTCGTCCAGGATGGTTTGCAGTTCACTCCAGAATTCCACGGCGGGCGCCTCCAGACAGGGCTGGTCCACGAGAGGGCGTTGGCGGCGCTGGCGGCGGAAGGCGTCGGCCCGCGCCTTGCGCGCGACGTGAAAGGCGACCGTGTGCAGCCAGCCACCGAGCGACGGGTGCCGGTCGAGGGAGCGCGCCCGGCGCAGCAGGACGATAAAGGTGGCCTGAAAGGCGTCCTCGGCGGCGTGCGGATCCTGGAGCAGGCGGCGGCAGACGCCGAGAACCATCGGCCCGTGCCGCCGCACCAGAGCGGCAAAGGCCCCCTCCTCATGCGTTTGCAGGAAGCGCTCCAGGAGTTGGCCGTCCCCCAGTTCCTCGACGCTCGGCACGCCGACCAACCTGTGGACGTGGCTCAGGACAGCGCCGAGTTGTCCGTTGCTCATGGGAGCGATCCCCGGAGAAAGTGTCCCTACCTTTGTAGTCCCGCGGACGGGGCGGAAGGTTACATTTTTTTCTCTGCCTCATCGGGGGAACAGAGGACGAAGGCGAAGAGTGAGAAGGGGCCGATGGCCTTGACCGCTTGGCGGTAGTAGTGTCGCTCGGGCGCCGCGAGGTTGTACAGGAGCGGGTAAAACGAATTGGCAATGCTGGGCATGCCCATGAGTTGGGGCTCCGGAGAGTGCGGGTCGAGCGTCTGCGCCCGCTTGCATTCTACGCTTGCGCCGGCACCTACCACCGGGCCAGAGGCGCTTCGTGGCCAGAAATCGTGCCATCCTCGGCCTTGCGGCCCTTGGGGCACCAACCGCCGCAGGGGATGCCCAACTCCAGAGCAACGTGCAGCGCCGCCCTGTCCACGCCGCTTTGACCGCCAGCAACCAGCCGGGCAAGCATCGCTTCTTCCTCTGCTTTCCTGGCAACCAAGGAGCCGTCTTGATGATACCCGGGCGTCAGTCCCAGGGGAAGGAAGCCCAGGGTCCAGGGCTGGAGGATCGGGAGGTGTGCGGTCTCGAAGCGCTGGTCTACCGCCACAGCGCCAGCGCGGGGAGAGGGGACGGGCGGGAGCCTGTTGTTGGCCTCTCGCGAAACGCAAGCAACTCCTCCCACCCACACCCCTCTCCACGGCAGCAAGCGAGGCGAACAACTCCGGGGCCGTTACCCGATGCGGACGCTGATCACCTTGCCCTTCACGACCGACACGTTGATCCGGTTCAAGCGGTAGTCCATCGTGTGCAGGAGCGGTCGGCCATCCTGCATGGTGACGCGGATGGAATAGCCGTGCCGCCCGGCGATCTCCCCTGCCTTGCCGAGGTCGAGGCCGATCAACGTCTTCAGGTCGAACCTCGGCTGCTGGACATCCGGAAGACCCTGGATGGGGACATCGACCGACAAACTGACAACGCGGATGGCCCCGCCTGTAGGCCACCCGTGGATGATCA
>DASPXY010000205.1:0-2755 GCA_035637055.1 Gemmataceae bacterium
ATCGGCGCTCGGCGTGGAAGAGGCCGTCGATTACCTGCGTCATCATCTGCGTGCCGCAGGGGGCTGGCCCGAGGCGATCGTGTCCGAGGAAGCCCTGGAACTGCTCGCCCGGCAGACCGGCGGCGTGCCGCGTCTGCTCAATCAGGCCGCTCACCAGGCGCTGGTCCTCGCCGACATCGCGGACAACGGCATGGTGGATGTCGAAGCGGTCCTGGAGGCGCTGACGGCTCTCGGGCTGCAGGAGGTCGCGGCGGCCATCCCCGAGGCGCCCGCGGATCGTGAGAATGAGATAGCTGATGTCGAAATTGCGCCGGCTGGGCAAGACAGCAGGTCGTGCCTGCTGTTCGAGGTTCCCCGGCCGGCGTGAGCAGTTTTGCAACCGGGTATTACAGCGGCGCGAAAGATCGTCACACAAGCCCGGAGCGCCAGCGCCGGGACCATGCTACCGTCCCGTCGCTGGCGCTCCGGGCTTGTGAGGTATTTCCGTGCCGGGTGATACGATCTTCCGCAAGAGGAGTGGCTCATGGGCAGGATGCTGGAGGCATTGAAAAGGACAGACATTTCGGAGGAATCGCTGGAGGAGGCGCCGGCCACTCCGACGGACACGCCTCAGTTGCAACTGGTCGCCGAAGAGGAGACGGCCGAGGAGATGCCGTACATCGAGATCGGCGGCCGCGGCAAGATCGCGGAGGCGTCGCCCGGACTCCTGGCGTCGGTCCAGGCGGCAGGACGCCTCAACCTGGAGAAGACACCCGCGCGCGGCCTGGCCCTGGCGGACTGCGGACCGCGCACTGTCGCGTTCCAGTCCTGCCACACCGTTCCCCCCACGCCGCGCATGCCCGCGGAGGTCATCGCCTTCCACCAACCCGAGCATCCTGTCAGCCAGCAGTATCGGGGCCTGCTGGCCCAGATCCTGCCCGAGACGCAGAAGGCGAGCGTTCTGTTGTTCACGGCGCTCTCCGCGGCGGCCGGTGTGACGACGGCGCTCTTGAACCTGGCGGTTTGCGGCTCTGGGGCGGATGGGCGGCAGGTCGTTGTCGTAGACGCGAACCTGCCGCGGCCCGCCCTGGCCGGTCGCCTCGGGTTGAGGGAAACGCCCGGTTTGTCGGAGGCGCTGGTCGGGAGTGCGGCCCTCGAACAGGTGGTGCGCGCCACCGTCCAGGAGCATCTGTACGCCGTGCCCGCCGGGAACGGGCCGCAATCGGGGGCGCTGACGATCGAGGGAGTGCGCTGGGTGACGGCGTGGCTGCGGCAGCGGTTCGACCTGGTTTTCCTGGACGGGCTGGCCTGGGCCGAGGCGCCGGAGACGGCGGCGCTGGTCGGCGCGGCCGATGGGGTGCTGCTGGTGCTCGATCACGGAGACGTTAACCGACCGCAGATCCGGGCCGCCACGCGCGCGATTGCGCGCATGGGTGGTAGGTTGGGCGGTCTGCTCGTGACGCAGTGAGACGGTGAGCAACTACCGAAGCAAAGCATTGTTTGGAGTTCCGCCTTTAGGCGGTTCACTGGCAAGCCGCCTAAAGGCGGAACTACAAACAATGCTTCCCTTGGTTCTCCATCGCACGATCACTCCGTTTTCGCCTTGGCCTGAATGTTCTCGGGGAAGATCCCTTCCATCATCAGATTGGCCATCACCGGCCCTTCCTTCCTCATCGTGACCCAAACGAGGTGGTCAAACTCGCCCATAGGCACGCCGCGCAGCTTGCTCCCGCCTCCGGTCGTCGCCAGCATGTAATACAGTTGCCCCTGACGCACGAAACGCTCGTACTTGTGCTTGTGCCCGGCAAACACCGTGTAGCGCCGCCCCGCCAGCATCTTTTCCACGTCCAGCCAGCCAGTCTTGGCAACATCCTTGTAAGTCCACACCGGCTTGTGCAGGAACACCAGCGTCCAGCGGACAGCGCGATTCTCCTCCAGCGCTCGCTTGACGTATGCCACCTGCTCCGCGTTGAACTTGCCCGCCGCGATCTTCGGCGTGTCCTCGGTGTTGAGCATCAGGAACAGCACGTCCTTGTAGACGAAGTGATAATAGCGCCGCCCGAACATCTCGCCCCAGCGTTTATCCATGACCAGGTTGCTGATGTCGTGATTGCCCGGCACGTAGAAGAACGGCATGTCGAGTTTGGCGATGAAGTTGTTGAACACCTTCCATTGCTGGTTGACCTTCGTCAAGTCTTCGGTGCCGCCCTGGATCAGGTCACCCACGGAGACGACGAACTCGGGTTGCAGCCAGTTCAATTGCTCGACGGCGCGCTCGAAAACGCCCGCCCGCGCTCCGCCGGTGCGGTCGGTCACGATGGCGAAGCGGAAGGTGGACGGATCGTTGTTGAACTTCAGGTGGTTCCAGGGATTGCGAGACTCCTCTTTGATCCGCAGAGTCGCCGCGGAGGAGGTGGTGGTGTCGGCGGGTGTTGGTCGTGACAGCAGGACGGCTGCGAGGACCAGCGTGGTCCCAAGCAGCCCGGCGCACAGGCGTCTCATCCAGGGGCTCCTTCGTGGGGTGACAAGTCAGGGTAGCAGAACCATCTGCGCGGGATGCCCTTGATCTAGCGATTTTGGGCAACTTGTCCCCCCCGACCGCCCCTACACCCCCTTGCTGCTCTCGGCAAGCGTTTCCGAACTCTGCAGCAACTGCTGGAACTCTGGATACCTTCGGATGCCCGCCAGGTCCGGGTCGCTGCTTGCCTGCTCCCGGCCATAACCCCGCGCCAGCGCCCTGCGGAGCAGCAGGAACGCCTGCTCTGCCGCCTGCTTC
>DASPXY010000206.1:0-5087 GCA_035637055.1 Gemmataceae bacterium
CTCGCCTTTTCGCCCGATTGCCGTGTGCTGGCCTGGACGAGTCAGAAGTATCAGGAGGACACGCTGCACGTTTGGGATCTGGCCACCCGCAAGCAACTCGGGCCATTTCCCGGCCACCTCGATAGCGTTACCAGGGTAGCTTTTTCCCCGGACGGCCGGCGCCTGGCGACGGCAAGCCGCGACGGCACGGTCCTCATCCGCGACATCCATCCCAAACGCTAGTGGACCGTTGCAGCTGGTTTGTTGGGTAGGTCCGGCGAGCCGAGCCGGACCGGAGTGCCGCTCGGCTCGCGGCACCTACCCAAGTCAGCTGCGAAGCCGGCCCGCGGTTCCCAGGGCGAAAAGTCAGACGAGAAGTTCGCCAAGGAACTCCTCGGCGTCAATGGACTGACTCGCTATATCAGATCCGTGCCTCCTCACGGAGCGATTCCGCTGGCGGCCCTGCGGGATGGCAACATCCCATCAGCGGCTCTCGGCTGCCGAGGCAGGACGGCGAACCTCACCCGCCGTCAACGTCTCTTTTCCAGGGAGGCAAACACAACCCTGACCCCAAAGGAGCCGATGGACGAACACACTCACACGGCGACAGAGACAATCACCTTGTTTGCGTCCGAGGCGTCCGTGAACGGGACGGTGACCGCCGAGCAGCAGGGCATCGAACAACTGGCTGCGCGTCTGGGCCTGGGGCGCGCGCAGCTCTCGGCCCTGCACGCGGTCATGACCTGGGCGGTCTTCCTGCGGCCATCCACCGACCCGCACGACCGCGAGCGTCTGCGGGCCTATCTGGACATGATGGGCTACCTGCCGGCCGACCGCAAGATTGTTGCCAATGCCGAACGCAGCCGCGACACCATCGACGCGGCCCTGCCGGAACTGCTGGAAGGCTTCGCGCGCGGCGAGTTTGACGCCGAGACGTTTGTCGAGACCGACACGGAGCAGCTCACGCACCGTTTTGCCGATCTGACCCGGTCGCAACTCGATCTCCTGAAAGCCATCCTTTTCCACCAGTGCGCCCTCGACAGAGCCGACCTGCGGGATCTCATCGCACAGTTCCCGTTCCCCGTCACCAGTGTCAACTTCTTCGGCCGGTTCATTGCCGGCGGCTGTGATGACCCGCGCAAGGCCATCCGCTACCTTCGCCTCTGCACGCCGTTCTTTGTCCGCCTGCGCTCGCTGCTGGAAGGGCTGTCCAACGACCGCTTCCGCTTCCTGGTCATCCAGGGCATGAGCGCGGCCAAGGACTACGAGGTGGACGAGAAGGACGAGCCGGCAGCCGAGAGCCCGCCGGACGGCAAGCCGAACCAGGCCCCGCCGCCCGCGCCGGCGCTGGACAAGGAGGCGGCGGACCTGCTCCACGCCGCCATCAACAACGCCCACGATTTTGTGGGCGGCTCCGATCCAGCCATTCCGACCCCGATGGTGTGCATCAAGGTGCCGGAACTGCCGACGTTCGCCACCGACCACATCGACAAGAACGAACAGGCTCAGCTGGCGGCGGAGTTCATCGACTGGCTCTTGACCGGCAATCGCGCAGAGGCCCCCGAGCCTGCAGGACGCGGGGCGAGGGGGGTCGAAACGTCACAGATGGCTCTCCTGCGCCGCAAGGCACTTTCCGTCGAGAGCGAGCGCGACTACCGCAAGACGAAGCGCGACCTGCGGCAGACGCGGGTGAAGCGCAAGAAACACCACCAGAGCGCCCCCGCCGATCAAGACGACAAGAAGGCGATGTCGATCTGGGAGCGGGAGGACGCCAAACTCGCGAAGAAAATCGAGGAGTTCGAGAACAAGATCAAGCAGGCCGACAGGGACCGCGCGAAGCGGAAGACCATTCTGCAACAGCTTGACGCTGCCGAGACCAGCCGGGCGCGCATCCGCAAGTTCCGCGACGAGACGGCTCAGGCGTGCCACGAGGAGAAGCGGATTGTCTTCAGCCTGCTGGCCGGTCCCGACGCCGCGGTTTTCTGCAAGTACCTCGACCGCGCTTTCGCGACTGGATCGGAGCGCGCGCAGGGGGTGAAGTGGCTGCGCGGCGCGTCGTTCCTGCTGACGCCCGAAGCAGCGAAGCACCTCCGCGCCAACCGGGTGCAGGGCTTCGGCAGCATCACCGAGCAGCAGCTGCGCGACTTCCCCATCGTGCCCGCGCAGATGGGGCCGAGCCTCCGCTTCATCCTGGAGCGCATCCTGCCCGAGAAGATCGATCCGAAACTCAGCATGCTCATCGACGCTCTGCGGGTCCATGTCCGGCTGCCGGGCGCCTCGGACAAGAAGCACTTCACCTATCTCGTCCGCAAGTGGAGCGGCAAGAAGGAGCCGAAGCCGGACGATTACCTGCTGTATGCCTTCGAGCACACGGCGTACCTCGGCGAGCCGGACCTGCAGGCCATCCTGCTCGTGCTGCGCGAGCTGGGCTTTGCCGACGTCCCCGCACGGTGCAAGGAGCTATCCATCGAACGCTTCAACCATGCGCCGGCGATCCTCAACCAGTTCCAGGTGTACGCTGAGTCGTACCGGCCCAACAAGCTCGGGGCGCTGCCGGCCGTCTTCAAGGACGTTGCCAGCCTCAACGACTACCGCACGCTTCACCTCGACGCCTTCGGGATGGCGGAGGAGGTCAAGGTGCTCGAACGGCACCTGCTCGACCGGGGCATCGTGTGCATCGTGGACACGACGAACTTTCACCCCGAACTGGGCGCCGTGGTCGCAGAAGAAAAGATCAAGGAGGACGTCGAGAAGACGCGCGAGGTGTGGGGCGACTACGTGCGGCCGCATGAGCGCCTGGTGCGCTCGTTCGCCCGGCGGCTGATGGAGGGCGGCGTCGGCGAGGAATTGCTCGACTACTCCCTCGTGTGCGTCCGCAAGCCGGGGAAGCTCGACAAGATCTGGGAGATGCTCATCCGCAAGTTCCTCGGCATCGACATCAACCTGACGCCGGACCTGGGCCTGATCAACAAGGTTCTCTCCGACCTGACCCTCCACGATGAAAACGTGATCCTGGTGGTCGATGCCGAGTCGGTCAAGGATCTGGAGCAGTATCGCCAATTCGTCGGCCTGCTGCAGCGCTATCACATCAAGGTGATCCTGCGCATGCGCGAGCCGTTGCCGGGCCTGCCGCAGGTGCTCATCCAGCCGTTCATGGATGATGAGATTCCCGACCGGCTCTTGGCGGAGGAGCCGGCGCTGCGGCGCAAACTCGGTTTAGAGGAGCCGATCGACCGCGAGATTTTCGAGTTCGCCGCGGCGCTGGTGAAGCGGACGCGCCGGCCCGAGCAGGACAACCTCAACCTCGTGCTGCACACGCTCAACGGCGCCGCCCAGCACGCCCGCATGGAGGGCTACCGCGGCCTGACCGAGCAGGACGTCGCCGCCGCCGCGCCGTCGATCTTCCACCTGCCCGACGGCGAACAGATCCGCCACCGCAAGACGGCCGTGGACAAGTTCCTCGACCGCGCCCCGTTCGAGGTGCTGGGCCAGGAGCAGGCGATCCGCACCATCGGCGCCCGCATGAAAAGCCACGTCCTCGGCGTGCGCGACGTGGACCGGCCGCTGGCGCTGCTGCTGCCCGGCCCGACCGGCGTCGGCAAGACCGAGCTGATGATGAAGTTCGCGCTGGCGATGAACATGCCGTTCTTCCACGTTGAGGGAGCGCAGTTCTCCGAGTCGCATACGGTGGCACGGCTGATCGGTTCGCCGAGCGGCTACGTCGGTCCGGACAAGGGCATCCTCTACGTCTTCGCCCAGGACAATGCCTCGGCGATCGTCTTCTTCGACGAAATCGAGAAGATGCACCCCGACGTCTACACGGCGCTGATGAACTACTTCGACGCCGGCATCCTGACCGCCGGTAACGGCGAGACGGTGCGGCGGCCGGGGCACATGATCGTCGGGGCCGCCAACGCCGGCGCCGAGCGGTTGCACCGGCTGATGAGCGAGCGGCAGGTGAAGGACGTGCTGGCCGAGGCGTTCACCGACCGCTACGGCAACAAGCGGCCGGAGCTGGTGCGTCGCTTCGAGGCGATCCCGATGCTGGCGTTGGAGAAGGAGCACTTCGTGGCGGTGCTGCGTGCGAGCCTGGAAACGCTGGGCAAGCGTTTCGGCTTCATCAACGCCAACCTGCGGCTCGCCGGCGTGGACGACACAGCGATCGAACTGCTCTACGAGGCGTCGCGCGAGGTGTGCGCCTACAGCGAGGAGGGCCTGCGACGCATGGGTTTCGGCGATGGCGCGGTGCCCGGCGTGCGCGTTTGCACACCCGCACAACTCGCCGCCCAGCAGCAGCTGTTCTTCGACATGCGCCACGTCAGCCGCGCCTTCGAGCAGCTGGGCGGCGAGTCGGTCCGCCGGTTCGCCGAGGAGCAGTACGACCGCGGTTGGCATCGCCGCCGCAAGCACCCGCGCAAGGTCAAGATCGTCGGCGACCCGGCGCGTGGGCGTATCCTGCTGGTCGATGTGAAGGAGACGAACGGCCACGCGGGCAACGGGCGGTTGGAGGCTGCTGTGTTGGGTGACCTGGAAAGGCCGTTGTGAGTTCGTGCTTCGCCCTCCAACGTGCGGGGAGATCTGGAAGATGCGCACCGCCCCTGCCTCGTCCAGGGGCTTCTGGCCAGACCGGATTTCCCTGCCCGTTTCTTGCCAAAACGCTTCACTGGCGGTACGATCAGAGGCAGATGAGCGAACCAAGTCCTTGGCCAACTTCTCGCTAAAGCGATTTTTGCCAGGGATCCAGGAGGAAATGACGCCGCCAATGGAACCGAGATAATGTCTCAGGTATTTCCGGAGAGGTGACCGAGCGGCCGAAGGTGCGGCACTGGAAATGCCGTGTGGGGGTCAAACCTCACCGCGGGTTCGAATCCCGCCCTCTCCGCTTAAATGACAGAATAGCTTAGAGTTGCGACGAGTCTTGCCAGCCTGAATCCTGGCAAATCCTTGGCAAAGCCGGCTCTTGGCAAAAAGTTTGGCAAAAACCGGTACGCTCGGCTGCTGTTCAGCCGTTCCGGGTGTGCGGCAGTTTGGCAAAGAAATCCGCCTTTGGCAAAAAGCTGGCAAAACCCTACCTCCCCTTCCCCCTCGGCTTCTTAACCTTCTCGGCT
>DASPXY010000207.1:0-5595 GCA_035637055.1 Gemmataceae bacterium
AATTTTCCCGCGCACCGCCCGCCATGCCGACAAGTTCTCGCTGGTGCGTACCGTCTACCACACGGCGACCGCGGTCCACGACACCGGCCACCAGATGATGCAGACGGGGCGACTGTTTGCCGGCGGCGTCGAGCATCCGCATATCGGCTGCGTGCTGGGCTACGTCCGCGGCCGACGCGGCGACCTGCCGGCTCATGTGCTGTTGCCGCGGCCCATCGGCCGCACTGGCGGCAACCTGCCGCACGGTCACACCGCGGGTTATCTCGGCCGGCCGCACGACCCGTTTATCCTCAATGCCGACCCGTCAGTGCCCAACTTCCAGGTGCCCGACCTGCTGCCGCCGAACTATATCTCCGCCGTCCGCGCCGACCGTCGCCAGCGGCTGCGCGACGCGGTCGATGCCGCGACAGCCACCTTCGAGAATGAGCCGCAGGCGCGGCAGCTAGACGCCAATTTCAATCTCGCTTATCGGCTAATGTCCAGCCCGCAGGCCCGCGCCGCCTTCGCTCTTGATCAGGAGCCAACCGCCGTGCGCGATCGTTACGGCCGCACGCGCTTCGGTCAGAGTTGCCTGCTGGCGCGGCGGTTGATCGAGCGCGGCGTGCGCTTCGTGACGGTCAACATGTTCGAGACGGTCTTCGACGAGGTCACCTGGGACATTCACGGCTCGCGGCCGTTCACCGACATCAACCAGATGGCCCGCGAGGTGGCGCCAAACTTCGATCAGGGCTACAGCGCCTTGCTCGAGGATCTCGACAATCGCGGTCTGCTGTCGTCGACAATCGTGACGGCGATGGGCGAGTTCGGCCGTACGCCGAAGATCAATCCGGCCGGCGGCCGCGATCATCACCCGGGCGTGTGGACGATCCTGATTGGCGGCGGCCCGATTCGCGGTGGCCGCGTGGTGGGCGAGTCGGACGAGTTGGGCTATGTGCCGAAGGCGCGGCCGGTGACGCCGGGCGAGGTGGCCGCGACGATCTACCGCGGCCTGGGCATCGATCCGCACCGCGAACTGCCGGGACCACAGAACCGGCCGATCCCGATCACGGATTACGGCCTGCAGCCGATCCGCGAACTATTCTAATGGGCTTCAGTTGTCATGAAAACACGCCGTTTCAATTTCTGGACACGCCTGAAGGAGATCTCGATGTTCTTCCAGGGAAAGGATGCGGTCCACAAGTCGCTACGGCGGCTCGTGAAGCACCTGGAGAAGGCAAACATCCCATACGCCGTTATGGGCGGAATGGCGGTCTATGCACACGGGCACCGCCGTCCAACTGGCGACTTGGACATCCTGCTTACCGCGGAAGGCTTTACCCGCTTCAAGGAACAATTCGTGCCGAAAAAGTATGAAATGATCCCCAAGCGACCTCGGCGCTTCAAGGACAAGACCAACGATGTCTCGCTCGACATCCTTGTCACGGGCCTGTATCCCGGCAGTGGCAAGGGCCCGAAAAGGTGTCAGGAACCGATATTAAGATTCTGAATAATCGTAATATCGGTTCCTGACACCTCTTCGGGCCTTTTGGGCCGAGCGGTGCCCTTGCCGTTTGCCCCGCTGTGGCCAAAATGCCTGGCAGCTAACCCTTGCTCCTGATGGCACCGAATTCCCCCGAGGACAAGTGCAAGAAGCAACTGCCGACATCCGCAACCACGCCGGCCGGGCTCACGCCGCGCCGCTCGCCTGCCTGGCTGGGAGTGTCTCTGATCGTATTTCGTGGCTACTTCGGGGTTTTCCCCGCTGTTCCCAGCCACGCGCGCAGCCGCTCCTGCTGGACTGCTGTGGCGTCCGCGCGGACCTCCAGTCGCCAGGTGTTCTTGGCCCCCTCCCCCGGCGCGAAACGCAGGCCGAACCACTCCAACGCCTCGGTGTAATCCAGTTCTTCGGTCGTCGCCAGCCACTTCCGAAACGACTCCTTTAGGTCGCCCCCGGCCACCTCCTCTGCGGCCTGGCGGAACTGCTCCGCCGTGAATCCCTTCTCGCCCCCATAGCGCCGGTATGCCAATCGCATCAGGTCGTCCAGGGACTTCGCGCCCTTGGTGGCCCGGCGGATTTTCGCGTCGAGCAGGAAGCCGACCACCGGCCCCTTCACGTAATAGCTGACCGTCTTGGCGCCGCCGCCCACCCCGGACAGGCTGCTCGTCCAGACGTCGGCGGAAGCCTGTTCGAGTGTTTGCACGAGCCGGCCGGGCGTCTTCTGCAGCCGGCCGATGTGCCCCGAGAGCCGCGCCAGGTAGGCGTCGGTGTCGCACAGGCCGGCGCGGCGCACCAGCAGGTCGCCGTAGTACGTGGTCAGGCCCTCGGCCACCCACAGGCCGGTCGTGCGCGGCGGCTTCTCGTAGTCGAACGGTCCCAGTTCCACGGGGCGGAGGCGCTTGACGTTGAAGGCGTGGCAATACTCGTGGCTGACGAACATGAGCCAGGTGAGGTTGGGGCCCTTGCCGCGCGTGGCCGCAGCGCTGGAAAACATCAGGGCGGAATTGGCGTGCTCCAGGCCCCCGCCGCCCCCGCCCTTCTCCCGGACCACGAAGAGAAAGACGTACTTCTTGAACGGCAACGCCCCCCACAACCGCCGGTTTTCCTCGACGATCTTCCGCAAGTCCGCCGCGGCCCGCGTGCCGTCCCACTGTGCGGTGTCGCCAGCCGCGACCACGAAGTGCTTGCTGCCGTCCACGTCAAACTCGGTGACCGCCAGGTTGCCGGCGACGATCGGCGAATCGACGAGCGTGTCGTAATCCGCGGCGCGGTAGTGGTGCGACTGACCGCCCGGCGCTGCGTCCAGGCCCGTCATCGACCGCTTCCACTGCGGCGGCAACTCCAGTCGGACCTCGTGTGGGCGCCTGGCCTTGTCCACGAGCGTGACGAACGACGGCCCGCCGTTAAGCACGAGTAGGTCCGCGCCGACCCAGTTGCCTGTGACCGAGCGCCCTGTGCAGAGCAGTTTGTACGAAACGTGGACCGTGGCTGCGCCGCTGGTCTGGACCCGCCAGCGATTCTTCAGCACGCGGTCCGCCTGCAGCGCCGCGCCGTCCGGCGCCCGCGCCGCCAGGGATTGCACCTTGCCCGCGTAGTCCTCGACGCGGTAGAAGCCCGGCGTCCACACGGGGAGCATCAAGTCAATCGACGCCTGCTTGCCGGTGGGGACGGCCGCCTCCACCAGCGCGTAGTTCCTGGCCAGCTCCGGGAACTTGACGGTGTAGGTGATGGGCGCCTGCGCCTGGGCGGCCGAGGCCAGGGCCGTCAGCCAGAGGAAGGCACACGGGGCGAGGTGTAGTGACAACCGGGTCCGCATGGCAGCCTCCAACGGGGATTTCAATTGCCCGCTTTCGCGTCGGTCAGGCGAAAGGCGCCGATCCGCGTCGAGTAGAGGGTCTCACCCTTCTTGAGGTAATCGCCGACGTACCAGATCGTCAGGTCGTCGGCCGGGTCGATGGCGGTCTGGGCGTAGTCCTGCCAGCGGTGCGTGTACGTCTGCGCGGCCTCGCCCTCGGCCAGGACCGCCTCCCGCAGCGTCAGTTGGCCCAACGGGTCGTCGGCCAGCCGGCCCGCGAAGCGCTGGCCGGGGAAGTGCGGCGTGCCGCCGAACGAGTAGCCGATGCCGATGTTCCCCCGCGCGTCGATGGCCGGGCTAGGCATCCAGCGGTAGAACTTGTCCGGTGCGTAAGTGCCCTGCTGGTGGAGCTTGACCTTGCGGTCCCTGTCGAGCCGGAATTCGTACCAGCGGATGCCCCCGCCGCCCGCCGCCGTCTTGACCGACTGCGCCCCGACAATGATCTCCCGCTCGCCGATCCGCCGGTAGACCAGCCGCGCCATGAGCTTGTCGCCCTGCACGTCGAGCTTCTGCGTCGTCCCCGGCTGCGGCACGGTCTTGGTTAACTGCCCGCCGCCGAGGTATTCGTAAGGCGCCACGGGGATGCGTACCGGCCCGACCAGCTTCGACTTCGACGGGTCGTTCCAGTCAACGTGGTAGTTCCAGGAGTAGACGCCGTCGTCCGCAATGATCTTTTTCAGCTGCGCCCCGCCGACGGTCATCATCACGTTCGGCGCCCCCGGCGGGGGTAGCTGTTTGCCGTCGAGGTCCGCGTTGAGCAGAAAGACGACATCGTCGAGGATGAAGCCCTGCTCGGTGGCGGGCTCGCCCTTGAGCATCCGGGCGCGGTCCACCACGTAGGCGTGGCGCTGGATCAGGTTGTCGCTGGTGCTGGTCGTCATGTAGTAGCCGTCGGGCCAGACGGACGGGCGCGGATAGTCAGGGAATAGCGGCCGCTCGAACATGTAGCGGTAATACGCGCCGAGTGGGTCGGGGCCGGTGCTGACGGCGTAGCAGATGGCGTATGAACCCCCCTTGGCGCCCTTGCCGAACTTTGGGCCCCCGAGCTTCTCCCCAGGCGCCGGCTGGTGAAGGAGCCGGGCGGGGCCGGGCTGCCCTTCCACGCCGGGCAGGCTCAGCTGCACGGGGCCGCCGGACCGGCCCGGCAGCGCGTTGTTCTTGAACGGCAGCCGGCGGAAGATCGGCATGACGATCAGCCAGCGGTCGGCGAGCTGGTCGTAGCGCACCACTGCATCACCATTATTGAGGTCGCCGAAGTCGCCGAATCCCTTGAAGACGTTGCCGGTGTTGACCGGGCCGTAGAGCACCTTGCCGGTCGTGTCGAACTTCTTGCCCTTCTTGGTGAAGACCGCCATCCTGGTGTTGACGAGCTGGACGATGTGATCGGGGCCGACCGCCAGGGAGTTGTCCGACGGGTTGCGGAGGGCGGCCGTGCCCTGCGGCCCCTGAAAGCCGACGCCGAGGCCGTCGAAGCTCGCCACGAGCTGGGGGGCGGCCTTCGTCCCCTGCGCGGTCTGCTCCACCGAGGCCGAGGTGGGCTGAGGTTGTTGAGCGGCACGGGGGTGCGCCTCGTCCCAGGACAGGGCGACGGGGTGACAGTTGCTCTGTAGAAAACCCCTCCCCCCAACCCCCTCCCCGCAACGGAGAGGGGGAGCCAGACACACGGCGCTTCTTCTCCCCCTCTCCTTGATAGGGGAGGGGGTTGGGGGGAGGGGTTTTCTACAGAGCAGGTGACAGCCCGTCTCCCCTCCCGGTTGCGCGCATGTCAGCGCGGCGAGGGGCGGGGAGACGTCCTGGGCGGCAGCGTCCCTCACGCTGACGGCGCTCGCCGCGGGCGCGGGGGGTGACGCGGTGGGAAGCAGTGGCAGAACCAGCACGGCGGATACGATCAGGGCGGCGCCGAGCCGGCGGTGTGTGAAGGGCACGGAACGCACTCCCGAATGGATGATCGCCCTGGGGGGCCGCAGCGGCAACCAGCGCCTTCAGCAACGAGTGGAGAGGTCTGACCCCCACTCGCCGGTTTTCTCCTCAAGGCAGTCGGAGTAAGGGATTCCTGGTTATTCGTCGGCGGGTGCGGGTTTGTAACCGGGTTTTTCCCCGGCCCCGACCGCCGGGTTCCAAAACTTCGGAAAGGGGCCCGCCCGAATTGGTGCTTGCAATCTGCGCGCGAACGGTTACGTTGTTCCCATCCACCAGATAGGCTCGCGGAGATTCGTCGTGGCGGTCCGCCGCCAAGGTCGCCGGTGTGGCATTCGGTCACCCA
>DASPXY010000208.1:0-3701 GCA_035637055.1 Gemmataceae bacterium
GCGCGCCAGCAAGCCGCCGTGCAGCGCTACGCGGCCGCTCACGGTATCGAGCTTGTCGGCGAGTTCTACGACGCCGCCGTATCCGGTGCCGACCCGATCGAGAGCCGGCCCGGCTTCACGTCGCTGATGAATCGGATCGAAGGCAACGGCGTGCGGCTGGTGCTGGTCGAGGATGCCAGCCGCTTCGCCCGCGAGCTCTTGACGCAAGAGCTCGGTATTCTCGCGCTCAGCGCCCGCGGCGTTACCGTCGTTGCCGCCAGCGGCGAGAACCTGAGCCAGTCGGACGATCCGGCGAAGGTGATGATGCGGCAAATCGCCGGTGCCTTCGCGCAGTACGAGAAGGCACGGCTGGTGCAGAAGCTTCGCGCGGCGCGGGACCGCAAGCGTGCCGAGACTGGTCGTTGCGGTGGATTGCCCCCGGTGCCAGCGGATGTGGTCGCGGCGGCGAAATGCCTGTCGGCAACTGGCCTGTCGCTTCGGGGTGTAGCGGCCCAGCTAGCCGCCGCTGGTCACCTGTCACCGTCCGGCAAGCAGTACGGCGCGGAGAGCGTGAAGCATATGCTGGCGAAGATCGCCTGAGCACCGCCCCATCAGCGACCAGTTTCAGTGCTAGAACCGAGACGCCGCCCTTGAGGGAGCCCACCTGGAAGGCGCCAAGCGCAACACCACGTCCTGCGGCTCACCGGCGCTGGCGGAGGAGGTCGAGCTTGTCCTTGTCGAGAGGCATCGCCTATCCTAGCATGCGTTTCAGTATCATTTCCGTGAGGCTCTCGAGCCGGGTTTCAAGCCGCTGGTTGATACGGATAGCTTCCGCGTTGACGGTGCCCAAATTGCCTTTCACCTCATCGAGCTGCCGCTTGATGTATTCCAAGTCACGCTTGAGCAAGGAGATGTCCTCGCTCAGCCTCGACACGGTTTGCGTATCCCGGCGGTAGTATTGGAAGATAAACCCTAGTACCGCCGCTACACCGACAGCGAGGCTCCCAATGTAGATTAGCGCGTCTGTCCATAACATGCGCGCACAACATCATTTAACCGTCGGGACCATCCCGATGGTCGATAATCTTCTCCAGTAGAGCGATGTTCGCGTCCAGTCTGTTAGCGATGGCACTCTCTAACTGATGTATTTTCGCCTGTATCACGTCCATCCTTCCGAGCGTGGCTGAGTCCAGCTTTGCCGTTAGGGCGGTGATCGTGGCAGTGTTGTCGGTCAGCATGAACAGGCGGTTGCCGAACCAAAGGTTCAACACCACCTGCGCCACGAACAGCAGGGCGCCTAGCCCAGCAAGAATGAACAACCAGGCTGGATCGTTGAGGTCCATCTTCGTCTAAGTCCCACCTTTGTAGTTACCGCCGCGCCCGCAACGCCTGCATCCCCTTCCACACCGCGCCGACGTGCGGGTGGCCCTTCAGCGCCATATTCCAAGGGACGGCGGGATGGTTGCTGCCCGCGGTCCGGCTGAGCGACTGCACCGCTGGCGCGCCGTACTGGTTCCACATATCGGTGGCGGTCTGGCCACGCCGCTGGCCGAGGAACTGCAGCAGTTGCGTCTCGATACCCTGCCGGGCGTCGTTGGTGGCGGCGAGGGCAGGGGCGGCTGCAGCGGCCTGCTGTTGCAGCATCGGCAGCAGGAGCTCGCCGGTCGTGTCCCCTGGCCGCATCGGCTGCGCCGGCTGCGCGACCTGGCCGGCGATGTCTTCGAGCGACATGCCGGGACTTGGGCTCTCCGAGCCCCCCGCCACCTGGTCGGCGATATCCTCGAGAGACACCACCGGAACCCGATGCAATGCCGCTGATCTTCAGGAGATGCGTCCGCAACATGGACATCACACGGATACTCCGGCCTGTTTTGCCATGGCGAGCGCGTGATCGGTTTTCGGCCCCTGAAACACCCGCGCTCGACGGCGCTCTCCCGCAGCAGCGGTTGTGTAGGTTTATATACCTAACATCTCCTCGCGAAGCAACGTTTATTTCGCGCCCCGCCGTCGAAGGCGGGCGGGCAACTCGGCGCGCAGTGTCTGATTGGGATGGTACGGCATTGGCGGAGGGCGCGAGGCGCGAGCCCGGGTCGGCTAAGGTAACTTCCCCCTACGTCCGGCCCCGCCATGCGTCTGCGGCCATTTATTCGCCTCGACACGTGAGGTGGCCAAGGAGTTCCGCCAGCGGCGGTTCTTCGACCTCTCGGATCGCGACAAGCGAGACATACTCAAGCTGATGGCTCGGGTTGCCGAGCAGGCTTATCGCCGTGGTGTGCAGCAAGGTGCTGGGCTGGCCGGCAAGTCGTCCTTTCGAGGAGACTTGTGGGAGTGGCGCTACCGTCCGTCGCTCGACCTATCGCCGTGGGTCGACAGTCCGACGACGACAACCAGCCTCGATCGGCTCGATGCCGAATGTGGCGAGCAATTGCGAGAGCTGGGGTTCTCCAAGAACGACGACAATGACAGCTGGTGGCGGCCTGTTTGGACGGGGTACACACGAGAGCAGCGCCGTTTGATCAAGGGTGGGAACAAGCCTGCAACGTTGCCGCAGAAGGAAATGGCGGTCTAATAAGACGGCGGCAGGCACATTAACGGCTTTTCTCGTTTTCTGACCTGTCCTTTGCCCCGCCGCCAGCGCCAACCCCGGTGGGTGGGCCCTTTTCGGTTGGCCCCGCGGGCTGTCAGCTCGGGTCTCAACCCCACGGCCACCACCTCCGCCGCCGAGGTGGCCGCTGATCTGTAAGCAGCGTCATCGTCCGCTCGGCCTGGTCGCGCCAGCGGTCGCGATCCTCGACCAGATCGTCGATGCGTTCACGCAACAGAGCAATTTCGCGCTGTAAACCACCCGTATCGTTCGCGCTTTCGGTTGCGGGCTGGTTGTCGTCAACCGGGGGTACCGGCGGGTATACCCGGAACAGCTCGACCGGCTCGATCCGCCACTCGCCGGCGGTGTCCTTCTCGGCCGAAAGCGTGCCCTTCTTGATCGCCTTGATGATCGCCTGACGGGTCTTGCCGACCCGTTCCCCGGCCTCACGCGCCGTCAACGCCATGCGTACCCCAGAAGCAACCGGCTGGTGGAAAGTGTCGTGTACAGCCGTGTACCACGGCGCGGCGCCGGCGGGCGACACCCGCGTGGGTCTGGCGGGCTTAATTGTCGTCGATCGACGATGATGCAGCACGATGATCGGATAGGCCGTACCATCGGCGAGGCGCTGGTGACTTGGTTTCGAGGATCATTTCCCAATTTTGGCGCTAGACGTAGGGATGGGTGGTTCCCCACCCTCAGCAACCGTTTTTAATTTCGACGGCGACGTTCGCGACCATCTCACACGTTGCTCGCAGCTACTCGCCAACCGCCCTTCGCTTGGCCTCGAAAGCAAGTTGTTTCATCAGCATCTCCGGCAGCACCCGCCGCCGCAGCAAGGCCGTCGCGAATGCCTCGACCTGGTCGAGGCTGAGCTCGAAGTCGGCGCCGTAGACCAGCGAACCGGCGATCTGGTAGCCGCCGCGATGTGACGACGTCCGGTACTTCCCGCGATCGCGGTAGAGCCGCAGACCACGCCGCGCCAACTGGTTTCTGGCCGTGCGCTCGCGCGACAATTCGGACACCGTCTCACCCGGCCGCCGGTGCCGGCTGGATCGCCGCGGCCGCGCCTCGACCGCAACGATGTCGTCGTCGTCACTCATCGCCGCACCCACCTGCCGGCCATCTCCCGCATGTC
>DASPXY010000209.1:0-4317 GCA_035637055.1 Gemmataceae bacterium
CCGGCTTCGGCGGCTGCTGGAACCCCCGCGTGATGGCCGTGCTGGCCGGAGCGGGCGCGGGCGCGCTGGCCCCGGCACCGCGGCGCCGCTCACTGAAGCGCACCATGTTGACGCCGAAGGCGATCACGTCGCCGTCGCGAAGTACCGCCGGCGCCGTCAGCGGTTGGCTGTTGAGTTTCGTGCCCGAGCGGGTGTTGTTGTCCATGACGACATAGGTGCCGTCGGGCTGGCGCACGATGCGGACGTGCCGCGGTTCGACGCCGCGGGCGCCGAACGCGATGAACGGCAACGCGATCTTCTCGGCGGTGCCCATGAAGGTCTCCGGCTCAGTGATGATCAGCTGTCGCCCCGGCCGATAGCCGTCCACCACCGTCAGCCAGGCATCCTTGAGCACGACCTGGACGATGGCGATGAACAGGCCAATGCACATGCCGAGGGCGACAAAGGACGTGGCCCGCCCGCTGAGGCCGCCAATGCCGTTGAAAGGCAGGAATAGCAGACCGCCGAGGAAACCACCGATGGCCCCGCCAATCAGACCATTGCGCAACTTCAGGGGGGAACGGCTGTAAAGGCCGTCCACGGCGCCGATGGCCACGCCCAGCAGAGTCCAGCCGAAGATGTAGCCGATCGGGTTGCCGCCTGTCAGTTTCACGATGCCGTCCCCCAGCAGGCCGCCGAGGGCACCCCCAGCCAGACCGCCGAGGAAGCCGGGGCCGAGACGCTTGAACATCTGCAGCCACTGGGCATTGGCGACGCCGGCGAGCATGCTCAGGCCGCCACCGATCGCGGCCCCGACGAGGCCGCTGATGAGCGTCACCACCCACCACTCGGTTTTGTCGGCCGCCGCCAGCAGGATTTCGGCGATCATCCAGCCGACGAACGCCGCCCAGCCGCCGATGATGGCGCCGTAAAAGATCAAGCGATTGAGGGACATGGTTCTCTCATCCAGAGGTCAGGGCCACGCACCGCCTCTCCCGCGCCCGGCGGGGATAATCCTGCAAGTATAGTCGCCCCGGGCGGTTTTTCCCACGGCTTTTCGGCGCACCTGGCGTCACTCAAGCGCCTCCGGAAAAGCGTCCGCCAGCGTGTTGAGCCGTGCCCAGCACTCGCCCGCATTCAGATGCTGTTGCACCCCCTTCAGGGAATTGCGCGTTTTCTCCAGGAAGTCGCGCGCCCAGCGCCAGAGCTTCGCGTTGCCGCGCAGCCCGTTGTAGTCGTCCCTGGCCTTGCCGCAGTCGGTCCAAAGGAGTTTGGGCGGCTCGTAGCCGAGCACCTTGTTGACGGTCAAGGACTTGGCCTCCCTGGTCCAGGTGTCTTGATTGAATTCCGTGAACTTCTTCTGGGCTGCCTCATCCTTGAGTTCGGTGGGAGACTCTTTCGCTCTCCAGACGATCTTGATGGTGTCGCGGCGCACGGTGAGCCAGTCCTTGACGTCCCAGACCTGCACGAACGGGTCGAGCGGCAGTTCCTCGGGCAAGTAGCGCTGGCAAAAGTCGTGAGCGAGATCGACCACCAACCGCTTGAACTCGGCGTGGCGCCTGTCCTCGGCCAGTTGCCCGAGCTTCGTGAGCAACATTCGGACAGAGGCATCGCCGCCGCTCTTGAGCAGCCGGTCCGCCGCCACGCGCTGCACGAGCAGGTTGCGGCTGTACTCCCAGTCCGCCTGCCAGCGCTGCCACGTCTGCCGAAGCTCGTTGATCTCCTCCGGCGCCGTGTCCTCCTCGGACAGCTCCGGCAGGGCCTTCTTCAGTTTCTCCAGGGCCTCGTTGAGTTTGTCGAGGAGTTGGCGGGCGTCCTCCTCGGTCTTTGCGCGCACGGCTTTCTCAAGTTGGCCAAAGAGTTCCTTCGGCCGATAGTCGAACCGCAGCTGGGCGTCGGTCAGCTTCGCCTTCTGCAGTTTCGCGAAGGTGCGATTGACGTAACGGCCGTTCGTGTCCGTGTATTCCTTCAACTTCGCGCGCCAGGCCTTGAGCTGTTTGACTGCGTCTTTCACGGAGTCATCGCTCTGGGCGGCCAGTTGCTCAAGTTCGACTTCCTGGCGCGTCAACTGGGTAAGGTTCTCCATCTCCGAGTAGAACGGGTGCTCGGCATCGAACGGCGATTTCCGCTTGGCGAAGTCTGCGAGCCTGGTGAGATTTTTCAGCTCTGCATACTCTCGAAAGAACAGTTTGACATCCCGGAGCCGGGCGGCGCGCGGCTTCAGGGCGTCGGACAACTGCTTTTCCTGCGCAGACGCCTTCGACGGCAGTTCGGGGGCTCCGCTCAGACAGATGCCCAGGGCGATGAGTTTCCGGTTCGTGGTCAACTCCACCATCTGAAGGGTATCCAGTTGCTCCTTCAGTTTGGGCGGCGGAATGCTGGAGAGATCGACGCCAACGACGCGATCCTTGACAAGGCGGCTCACCTCGTCATAGCCGACCAGGCCGAAGGGGACGCACAGGCCCAGGAGCAGAAGGCGTTTGAAGTCGAACAGGAACTTGAACATGAGCGTGCCCTCCCCGATGTCTGTCCGTTGTGGAGTCGAGTGGCCCCACTTCCGCCCGCTCTACCCGACCTATTTGTCCAACTTGTCGAGCAGGTCATTCATTTTGGTTCTAAACTGAGTCCAACGTAATTCCCTTCTTTTCGGGGCGTTGTCCCGGACTTCATGCCGGCGTTCAAAGAGTTCCCGCGCGACGAACTCGCAAACATACAACACAGCCTGGTCTCGCTGTGCGGCGGCCGGCTTGAGGTTCCCTGTGCCAATGCGTGCGTTGGCTCTCGCCAGGCCATCGAGAGTGGCTTCCACACCGAACGTGGCCTGGGGCTTGACCAGGCGCTTATCCTCCTCCAGAAACTCCTGCACCTTTTTCTTGAGGTGCTTGATCCGGGATGCCTCCACTTCCTCTTTGAAGCTGTACTGATACATGGTCCACAGCTCCAGGGCGAGGCGGAGTTTGTCGTTCTCGGGGTCTCGACCTTCCTTGCCGAGCCTTCTCTGCAACTCTTCCATACCGGCGCAAATGACGGCAATGTCCCTCGCCAATTTGTCCAGTTTTTTGTTCACCTCCTTTGGATCCTGGAGGGCGGCCTGGTCGGCGAGCAGATCGCAGACAGCATTGAGCTTCTTCTTCAACTGGCCGAGAAGGCTCTGGTCGGGAAGCGCCCCCAGCAGGGGAACCTGCGCCTGCACAAAGCCATTCGGGATCTCCTCCAGGGCAGCTCGTAAGTGCGCCACGACCTTCGCATCAAACGCCCTGATCTGGCCGGAACCCGGCGGCGGATCCACCGACTTCTTTGCCAGCTTCGCCGACTCGACACGCCTGGCCAATTTCCCATCGCGGGGATAGTTCGCCGGCAACAATTCCGCCAGGCCCACGATGAGGCCCTCGTCCGCCTTCTTGCTATCGACCTGCTCAACAACGCGCCGCAGCCCGCTCAGGAGGTCAAGGCGGCTACTCACCTCCTGACGCAACTTCGTCGCCTTGGGGTCGGTGGCCAGCAGTTTCTCGTTCTCGTTCCACACCTCGTCGAACTTCCGATCGTTCTCCTCGCTGGGCTTCTGCGTCAACTTCTCCAGCCGGTTGAGTAGCACCAGCCGCGCCTTCTCCGCCTCCGTGTCACCCTTCGGCGGATCCTCTTGCTTCTGCACCGGGGGGTCATCTTTCTTGTCCTTCTTCTTGCCCTTGCCCTTGCCCGGATCCTCCGGGTTTTCGTTGTTGACGGCTACGCGCCTTTGACCGGAATCCCGCAGCAGCAACCACCAGGCGCCAAAGCCTGCCAGACCAACGAGCAACCCGATCAGTGTCAGCCTCAGCAGGAGTTTCTTGCGCTTCGCCCAGCGCTTCTCCTTCTCCGATGCCGCGCGCTTCTCGGCATCGATCTCGGCCTTGGCATCCTTCAACTTCTGCTTGACAATGGCCGCCGCCTCGGGACAGAACTCTCCTTTCTTCAGACACTGAACCATCACGCTGACCTGGTGCTCTTCGACGAGGTTTTTGTCGAGGTAACGCAACTGGAAGTTGGCCTTCCGCTCCTCGTCGCAGAGGGCCGTTAGCCGCAGCCAAACGCGAAACAGGTCCAGCTGTGCCTTTTCGCTGTCGTCCGCTGCCCACTGCCGGTAGACGAGTTCAAACGCCGCGATGAACGAGGCCACCTCATTGCCCCTGCTGGACTTGTCGCGCACGAAGCGCCGGAAATACTCCTGGAGCGGTTCGCGCGGCTCGAAGAGATCCTTCGGCTTCTCGAAGCCGCGGTTCGTCAGGGCCGCGTCGAGCCGTTCGACAGGTAGCTCTGCGACCGCCTTCGGCCGGGCGAACAGGTCAGACAGCAGGCCCC
>DASPXY010000210.1:0-6148 GCA_035637055.1 Gemmataceae bacterium
TGAGTTTGCAGTGTGATGACCCGGAGTTCTCGGGCCGTCGCGGTCCCGTAGAGCCGGATGGTGTTACCGCTGGTCTCGCGTGAGGCCACGGTCTTGCCGTCCGGCGAGAACGCGATCGCGACGATCCCGTTGCGGTGCCCCACGGCGCGGCGCAGCTCCTTGCCCGTGGCGACCTCATGCAGCCGCACGACGCCATCGAGGTTCCCCAGGGCGACGATGCTCGCATCGGGCGCGAACGCGACACAGGTGGTGCCGCTTGGTGCCCGGAACTGATGCCGTTCCTTGCCTGTGGCAGCCTCCCAGAGTCGCACGACGTTGTCGGCCCCCTTCGAGGCTACGAGGTTGCCGTCCCAGGTGACCATCAGATCGGTGACCTGGTCGCGGTGCCCGCTGACCTGAACGACCTCCTTGCCGGTTTCCGCCACCCAGAAGCGGACGAGGTGGCCGTCTCCCGCAGCGACGAGTTTGCCGTCCGGCGAGAATGCCAGATCCCGCCCAAACCCGCCAGCGGCCACCGAGAACGCCACGTTGACTCCCCTGCCTGCCATGGGCTCGCCGAGTTGCTGGAGGGTTTTGCCCGTCTCCACCGAGCAAAGCCGGATCAGTCGATCTTGCGCGCCGCGCACGGCCAGGGTCTTGCCGTCGGGTGAAAAGAGCAGGGTCGTGATCCCAATCGCTTGCCCCGCGATTTGGCGAATTTCCTTCCCCGTGTCCGCCGCATACAGTTGAATCGCGTTGCGACCCGCACAGGCGAGCACCTTGCCGTCGGGTGAAAAGGCGAGGGCGGATGGGCCCGAACCCTGATTGTTCGTCTCGATCTGGTAGAGTTCCTTCCCTGTCCCAGTGTCCCAGAGCGTCACCGACGTGGTGATCTTCTGGTTGGCGAAGAGTGTCTGGACTGCGGCCACGGTCTTGCCGTCCGCGGAGAGGCCCGCGCCGAACACGTTGCCAATCACGAAGACTTTGCCCACCGGGTCATTCTGCTTGCCCTGGATCGCCCGGAGTTCCTTGCCGGTACTGGTTTCCCAGACGCGGATCATCTGATCGTTGCCGCGCCCCACGAGGATTTTGCCGTCGGCGGACAACAGTAGCCCACCGGCGCTGCCCGGGGTCACCTTGAGCTGACGGAGTTCCTTGCCGGTGGTGACCTCCCACAACTGGATCGTGTCGATCTGCGTGACAGTTGCCAGGGTCTTGCCGTCCGCGGAGAGGACGACACCGGGGCCAGCGCCGTAGCCCCCGCGAACGCGAAGGAGGGCCTGTCGCAGTTGGGCGGGCGCATTACCCGCCATCTTCGGATCTTCGACTTGCTGCTTCCCGAAGCGGCGGATTTCCTTGCCGGTCGCCATATCCCAGAGGCGGACGAGGTTGTCCTGGCTCGCGGTGAGCACCGCCTTGCCGTCCGCGGTGAAGGCCACGTAGGTGACAGGGGCACCATGCCGCCAGCGGAGCGTTCCCAGGCGAACCAGCGCCCCGGGCGGCAGGGGGTCGCCGTTCAGGTCGAGGCGCGCTTTTTCTTTCGCGTCAGCCTGGGGCGTCGGCTTCACGTCGTCCGCGGCGGGGAGTTGGTTGCCGCCGATGGTCAGGGCGCAGGTTGCGGTCAGGGCGACGAACCATCGCGACCAAAGACGCGAGTGGCCTGGTTGTGCATCGATTCGCTGGCGAGGCATGGTCATTCTCCACAGGGTCCATCGTTGGATGCCGAACGAAGTCTTCTTATCCCGCGACGGGCCGACGGGCGATTGCTTTCTCCCCTCGCCCCTTGCGGGCGAGGGGAGAAAGGCAAACCGGCGCGCGAAGTCGTCTTGTAAACTCCGCGCCGGCTGCTATACACGCCTTTTTCCTGGGGATAGTCCGACTCGCAACCGATCCGCGCGGCCGTCCGGCGCAGCCGGTATTCGCCGGAGAGTGCGGAGACTACGGCGATGGCAGCCGAAGGCAAAAGGAAAAAGGCAAAAGGCAAAAGGAAGGGAGGTGGCTTCCTGTCTTCTTTTTTCCTTTTTCCTTTTTCCTTTTTCCTTCTGTTCCAGTGCGGTTGCTTCGGCGTCTCGCAAAACCCCAGCTATTTCCCCTATCTCTGGCCGACCGGCGATATCATCCAGACGCACGCCAAGCCCCCTGGCCCCGGCTATTACGCCAACTTCGACCCTCACGCCGTCGGGCTCGTCGTCCGGCCCGAAACCGCCACCAACCCGGTACGGACGCAGCACGTCCTGATTGCGACCGTCCTCGATGAGAAGGGCCAGCCGCGTCGTCATCGTCGCGTCGAGTGGATGGTCGAGGGCGTCGGCAACATCATCGAGGTGGACGAAAGCGGCCTCTGGCCCGGCCGCGGGTACAAGGTCGATAACAAGTACGCCGTCAGCTACACCGACTACTGCGAGCATCGCATCACGCGCGGCAACGCCAATCCCAACGACGATTTCGTCATCCGTCCCGGCCAGTCGTGGTGCGTCATCAGCGCCGCCGCCGAGGGCGATACGCACGTGACCGTCTACGCGCCCGGCGTCCATAACTGGGAGAAGGGTCGCGTCGTCGTCACCTGTCGCTGGGTCGATGCCGCGTGGAAATTCCCCGACCCGGCCGTCGCTCAGTCGGGGACGGAGCAGTTACTAACGACGCGTATCTTTCGCCACACCGATCAGCAACCCCTCGCCGGCTACCGTGTCCGCTATCGGCTCCTCAACGACGATCCCCCAGCCCTGTTCCTGCCGCGCGGTCCCGAGCCGGAGGCGGTCGCCATCAGCGATCTGAACGGCAACGCGACGGCGAGGCTCGTGCAGGCCGCCCTACGGCCTGGCGTCAACCGCATCGGCATCGACGTCATTCGTCCGCCCGACCCGACGGCCCCCAGCGGCACCGGCATCGTCATCGCGCACGGCGAGACCAGTGTCGAGTGGCTGGCCCCGGCCATCACCATGACCCACACTGCGCCTCCGTTTGCCGGCGTCAATCAGGAAGTGCCGTTCACGATCAGCATCACCAACAGCGGCAAGATCGAGACGCGCTCGATGACCGTCATGAACGTGGTCCCCGACGGCCTGGTCTACACGCGCTCGGATCCGCCGGCCGTCGTCAATGGCCCGCAACTCATCTGGACGCTCGGCAGACTGCCGCCCGGCGCGACGCACACGATCAACGTCGCCTACCGCACGACTCGACTCGGGCCGGTGACCAGCCGCGCCGAGGTGGTGACCGAGGAGGGACTGAAAGACACCAAGGACGCGGTCACTCAGGTCACGCAGCCGGGGCTGAAGGTGAGCATCAGCGGACCCACCGGCGGCATCATCGGCAGACCGGCGACGTTCCAGGTGACGCTGTCCAATCCCGGCAGCGGGCCGGCGACGAACATTGTTGTCAACGCCGTGTTCGACGACGGCCTGGAACATGAGACGAAAGTGCCGTCGATGAACCTGAAGGGCTTGCCCGACCTGGGGCCGCAGGAGCGGCGCGACCTGCCGGCGCTCACGCTGACGCCGCGCCGCAACGGCCGTCTGAAACTGCGCTTCGAGGCGAAGGCAAACGGCGGCCTGAGCGACGTCGCCGAGCACGAGATCGTCGTCGAGGAACCGCGTCTCAAGGTGAGCATGACCGGCCCGAAGACGGGCTACGTCAGCCTCCCGGCGGAGTGGGAGGTGAGCGTGAGCAATCCCGGCAAGGTGCCGCTGACGGGGGTAAGCCTGCGCGATCAACTCCCGCCGGAGGTGCGTTTCGAGAGTTCGACGGAGGGCGGTCAACCGGCGGACAACGGGGTCGTGTGGAACCTGGGCGCTCTCGGGCCGGGTGAGGAAAAGCGCGTGCGCGTCCGCGGAACTTGTGAGAAAGTGGCCCAGGAAGTGGTGAATCGGGCCGTGGCGACCGCCGAGGCCGGACCGACCGTGGCCGACCAGGCGAGCCTGGAGATTCGCGGAACGCCGGCGTTCCGCTTCTCGGTCAAGGACGAAGGCGATCCGGTACTGGTAGGAAAGCGCGTCCTGTATCGCATCAGCGTGACGAACACGGGTACACTGGCGGCGAACCAGGTCGAGGTGAGGGCCTTCTTGCCGCCGGAGTTGAAGCTGGTTGTGCCCAATGGCGTCAAGGGGCCGGGGCAGGCGGTGGTGAAGGGCCAAGCGATCGAGTTCGTGCCGCTGGACAACATCGAGCCGCAGCAGACGCTGGAATACACCATCGAGGCGGAAGGGGTGAAGGCCGGCGATGCTCGGTTCCGGGCGGAGTTGCGCAGTCAGGCGCTGGAGCGGCCGGTGGTGGAAGAACAGAGCACGCGCGTCATCGAGCCGCTGCCGGGGACCAACGGCGCCGCGGCGCCGCCTGCGGGCGAGCAACTCGTGCCCGTGCCGGCGATCTCGGTGCGCGACCTGCCGGCGCGGATGCCGCCCGGACCAGCACCGCCCCGGTAAGCGGCAGTGACCCAACCCCTCCCCCCAACCCCCTCCCCGAGACGGAGAGGGGGAGCAAGCAAGACGATGTCTCTGCTTCTCCCCCTCTCCTTGCAGGGGAGGGGTTGGGGGCAGCGAGGGGACGGTTTGGAGGTGGGGTTGTCTGGGCTGCTCGGCTGTGGAACAATGAAGATAGGGACGGAGATGCGATTCATTGCATTGCATTGCACACACACCTCCCTTGCCGTCGCCCTCCGTTCGTGGTGCGCGCTCGCTGGCGCGGTCCGCTGCCTGACGAACCTTCTCGCGACCTAAATAGGTCCACGGAGAAGGGAAAGTGGCGAACGAGCGGCGGGGTTTATCCCCGCCGGCCGGCCGGCGGGGATAAACCCCGCCGCTCGTCGAGTTGGTGTCACGCTGACCCGCGGCGCGCGTAATCGCGCTTTACCGTCCGCGCTGCGGCGAACAAAACCACGACCAAAGCCGCGTTCAGGATTGGGATGAGGTACATTGCGTCGTGCAAACCGACCGCTTTGTGCCACTCGCTTACCAGTGGGGAACCGTCCGACGCCACAGCACCGGACGCCACCGCGGCCCGCTGGGCGTAGGCATCGCTTGCCCAACCCATCCCCACCGGCCCGAGCACTCCCCCGAGGAAGTACATGGCGAAAAAGTAAATCGCCATTGCCATGCCGCGCAAGGACGGCTCGATAATATCCTGAATGGTGGCATAGACCGTCCCGTAGTAGGCGTAGAGCAGCGTGCAGGCCGGCAGCAGCCAGACGGTGCACCACCAGAGGTCGCCTGGCGGAGCGTCCCAGGCCAGCAGGAAACAGGGAATCACCGCCGCCAGTCCGATCCAGGCAACGTGCAGTCGGCCGCTGACGCTCCGCCGAAACGCCCAGTCCCCCAGCCAGCCGGCGGCGAAGATGCCCAGCGCGCCGCACCCATAGACCAGGCCGCTAATCTGCCCGGCGGTCTCAACGCTGACCTGATGATACCGCCGTACGAACGACGCCAGGAACGTGCCCAGCGCGTACATGTTGAAATTGTGCAGCGCCCCGGAGAGAATGATCAGCCACATCGTCGGCAGGGAGAGCACCCGGCGCACGACGGCCAGGAACGGCAGCTTGGCGGCGAAGGTAGAGCCGTGGGTGTCGGCGCCGCCGCGTACCGGGTCGGCGATGAACAGGACCAGGACCGCCAGCAGCAACCCCGGCACGCCGGCAACGAAGAAGGCCCGCTCCCAGCCGTAGTAATGGGCAACGGTGCCGCCGACGAAGAGGCCGAGCGCCAATCCCACCGGCAGGCCGATCATGAAGAAGGCCATCGCTCGCGCCCGGCGTTCGGGTGGGACCAGATCGCCGATCAGTGAGCTGGACGTCGGGGCGCAGCTCGCCTCGCCGACGCCGACGCCTAACCGCAGCACGAACAGCGACCAGAACCCCCACGCGAAGCCGCCGCCGAAGGTCATCAGGCTCCACAGGGTCACGCCGCCGGCCAGGATCCATTTGCGCTGCCACACGTCCGCCAGACGACCGAGCGGCAGACCGACCACCGCGTACAGCAGGATGAACGCCGTCCCCAGCCAGCCGAGTTCGCTGTCCGACAGGCCCCACTGCTCGCGGATTTTCTCCTGCACCGCCGGCATGATCTGGCGGTCGAAGAAGTTCATGGTGTTAATGCCAAGCAATACGCAAAGGGTAAATACCAGGCGCGCCTTGGTCGTTTGCATCGGGCATGGCCCCCAACTCGTCACTGAGTGGCAA
>DASPXY010000211.1:0-8552 GCA_035637055.1 Gemmataceae bacterium
TGCGTCACCGGCCGCTGCACAGGATCGACCGCCGCATGCACGGTCAACGGCCGCGGCGCGATCAGCCCGGCGAGGTCCGGCAGGTCGTAGACCTTCAGCACGCCCGGAACGGCGTTGGCGAGTTGGGTGTGCGTGATCGGCGTGCTAACGACCGCCGACCACGAGATCAGGCTCCGCTCCAACGTGACGCGGCGGATGTGCGGCTCCAGCGCCGCTGCGTGCAGGGCGATCGGCCCGGCGGCATCGACGCCGATTACGTGGACCCCGTCGGGCGTGTCAGTCTTGAGGGCGGCGATCACCGCGAGCACGTCCTGGACCCGCTGTCCCAGCAACGGCCGCTGGAGGTGCAGCCCCAGAAACGCCTCCTTCTGATCGACGCCAAAGTAATTGGGCCGCCCCTTCGCGAGCACCCCCGGCGCCGTCTCCCCCATGCCGCGCAGGTCGAGAGCGAGCACCATCTGCCTGGCGTGGACCAGCTTCTCGATGGGGCCGCCTGGGGCAGCGTCGGTAGCCTTACCGCCGCTGTGCAGGTAGACGACGAATGGTCGTCCCGCAGCGGCCTTCTCCGGGGCGAAACCCAGGGCCGGTATCTGAATTCCGCCTTTCACCTCGTACAGCGCCTTCTCGATCGTGTACCCATTCCGCTTCACGACGCCCGGCACAGGTACGACAGTTGTCGGCGGCACGGGCGCTGTCAGGCCGATCAACCGCCGCACCTCGGTGAGAGCCTCGTCCTTCGTGCGCTTCGTGAGGAACTCGGCTCTCTTGCTGGCAAGTGCCCGGGCCTCGCGCACGTTGAGATCGACGACCGACACGCCCTTGAAGTCCTCCAGCACCTGGCCGCTGCGCGTACATTGCAGCTCCTTGAAGATGGAAAAGGCGCCTTCGCTGGGGGCGTCGTCCTTCTCCAGCAGCCAGCGGCGCATCCAGCGCATGGCGGCCTCGCGGCGCGGCTTCGAGAAGCCGTGCTTGTCATTGTACTCGAACAGGGCCGCTCGCTCGCCGTGACCGAGGAGGGCGTAAATCTGCGACGCCTCGCGGAAACTGGTCCAGGCGCCAAAGGCGTCGAAGTAGTCCTGCGTGCCGATGCAGACGAGCGTCGGCCGCGGCGCACGCATCGTCAGGTAGTCGGCGTGCTCCATGCCGAAGGCGACCTGCCCGGTGATGTTCTGCTCGGCGTCCTGCGGGCCGATAGTCTGAAACAGACTTTCCAGAGAGGTGATATAGCAAGAAGGCGCCGCGGCGACGATGCGCTCATCGAGGGCCATCAGGTAAGCGGTGAGCGTGCCGCCGCCGGAGTTGCCGGTGCAGCCGAGTCGCTTCGGATCGACCTCGGGGCGGCTGGCAAGGTAGTCGAGACTGCGAATGCCGTCCCAGATCCGATAGGTCGCCGTGCTGCGGCCGACGAGCAGGGCACCGACGCCGACCATCGTGTGTTCCGAGGTGCTGCCGGCGAGGGCCGGCTTGCCGGTCGCGTCGAGGATCTGGCTGCGCTCGCCCTGGCCGATCGGGTCGTAGCACAACACCGCCAGGCCGTTCTTCGCCATGAGGATGCAGGCCCGTTGATACGGCTCGGCTTCCTTGCCGTTGGCGCTGTGGCCGCACGGCACCAACACGCCGGGGAACGGACCCTTGCCCTTCGGCAGGAACAGGGCAGCCGTGACATGATGGCTCGGCTGGCTCTCATAGATGACTTTTTCGAGTCGGTAATCCTCCATTTCGACGACGCTGACGGTCCGCCCGTTGAGGGGAGTCTTTTCGGGGAAGCCGCCGAGCGCGTCGATAAATTGCGCCTTGAGACGCGCCTGGCGGCGCTTGACGTCGTCGGACGTCTTGAGAGCGGCGACTTCCTGACGCCGGGCGTTGAAGTGCTTGCCCGCCTCGCCGAGCAGGAACGAATAGAGGAGCTTGTTCGGCGCCTGCGCGGCGGCGTCGGGCTGAAGCACTTTCAGGTCGTCCCCGGCACGGGCGCGGCTGACCCCAAGAAGTGTGGCGAGCAGAGCAAGAGCGCGCATGCGAATCTCCGGTTCAGATGGAGGGCGACCAGGCCCGCGTCAGTTTAAAACAGGTGTCGGGGCGGCTCAAGCGGGAAACCGGCAGATCACGGCTATCATTCGCCGCACGCCAAAACATCCCGCCTCGACGGTTGAGCGAACCGCCCGCGCCCGGTACAATCCCTGTTTTCGAGAGAAAGCGACTTCCATGAACGACTCCAAGGTCCGCCTCCGGGCGCTCTTCCCCCACTACGCCGACGCCGTCGGCAACAATCACGTCTCCCTGTCGCTGTGCGAACACATGCTCAGCGACCGCATCGACCTGACGCTGATGCAACCGGCCTCCGACCCCGAGGCGCGCCGCCCCTTCACCCGCGACGCCGTGCCGCGCTGGCTCAAGAAAATCGTCTATCGCCTGCGCTCCGCCGAGGCCGTCAATCGCTACTCGGAGAAAGCCTTCCTGCGCTCCCTGCGACCCGGCGATGTATGCTACCTCTGGCCCGGCGTCACGATGCCGACGTATCACCGCATCAAGGAGCGCGGCCACACGCTCGTTCTCGAACGCATCAACTGCCACACCGGCACCGCCAAGCGCATCCTCGACGACGCCTTCGCCCGACTGAAACGACCGCCGCGACACAACGTCACCGACGCGATGGTGCGCGAGGAGCGCGAGCAGTTCGAGTTGGCCGATTTCGCCTACGCCCCGAGCCCGATGGTCGAGGCATCGTTCCAGGAGAACGGCGTGCCGCCGCAGAAGGTACTGCCTACGAGCTACGGCTGGGAGCCGGAGCGGCTGCGCAATCCCGCCCGCACCCTGCCCGCGATCGATGGCCTGACGGTCCTGTTCGTCGGCCTGATGTGCGTTCGCAAAGGGACTCACCTGCTTCTTGACGCCTGGGCCAGGTCGGGAGTCAAGGGACGGCTCGTCTTCGCGGGGCCGGTCGATCCCGAAATCCCTGAGATCTGCGCCGAGCACCTGAACCGGCCGGATGTGGTACAACTGGGCTATGTAAAGGGAATTGAAGGCGTGTTTCGCTCCTCGGACGTATTCGCCTTTCCGACGCTGGAGGAGGGCGGGCCGCTGGTGACCTACGAGGCGATGGCCTGCCGCGTGCCGGTGCTCGTGTCGCCGATGGGCGCCGGCCGCGTCGCCCGGCACGAGCGCGATGGGTTCGTGATCGACCCCTACGACGGCGATGCCTGGGTCGAGGCGCTGCGCCGCTTCGCCGCGGACCGCGAGTTGCGCGAGCACCTCGGCAAGACGGCCCAGGAGCGAGCGGCGGAGTTCACCTGGGACCGGGTCGGACATCAGCGAGCGGAGTTGCTGCTCAAAGCCCTCAACCTGCCGAAAGGAGGAAGGAGGAAGGAGGAAGGATGAACCATTCTTGTTCATCCTTCCTCCTTCCTCCTTCCTCCTTCCCTTCACTAGCTCGGATTGCGTTCGATCAGGTCATTCTGGAACGCCGGCAGCCAGCGGCGGAGCGCGTCCTCGTCCATGCGGCTGATGTGGCCCAGCTGCGTGAGGGCAAAGAGGTCGGCCCGGGCGTACGGCAGCGTGAACCGCCTGCGCGCCAGGTCGCGGAGCGTGTTCGCCCCCACGCGGAGGGCGATCCGGGCGCCAAAGGCCCGGAGCAGGGCACGGGGCCGCCGGCCGTGCAGCCGATACAGCGCGGCCATATTGATCAGGCCGAGGACGCTGCAGACGTAGCGGGTCAGTCGGCCCGAGGGGTCCAGGGCATGGTACAGCCGGGCCCGGAACGCGTTCAGCAGCGCGCCGTGCCGGGAGGCGCGGTAGCTTGCGTCGAGATCCTCAGTCGAGGCGTAGCGCCAGAGCATCTCGTTGAAGCGCTCCCGCTGGATCACTTCGCGTCGGTAGGTCATGCGCATGCCCTGCAGATACCGCGTGACCGCCACATCCAGGGCTGCCACTGCCGGCGGCAGCGGGTGCTCCGGGTACGCCTCGTCATAGGGCAGGAGGGTCGCGTCGGCATCGACCCGGCGCTCCATGAAGTCTGTCAGGCGCTGCTTCAGCGAGGGCCGGCTGGGCGGTGCCGGCACGGCGGCCGCGGCCGGCTTCTCCGCGTCACCGGGGGGAGTTTCGCTGAGCATCGCACCGACGCCGGCCACCGCGCCAGCCGGGTCGGCCTCGTAGACGCGCATGATCTCCTCCGCACAGTCGGGGTACATGAACGAATCGTCGTCGATCAGGAAGAAGATCTCGCTGGTGGCGAGTTCGATCGCCTGGTTGCGCTGGTGCGTGATCCCCCGGATCCGCGCGGGCTGGTACTCCCAGCGAATCTCCGGATGCGTCCGGGCGAATTGCGCGAACAGCGAGTCGCGGATCTCCTGCCAGTTGGTGCTGGCATCGACGATGATGATCTCCTGCGGCGGCCGGGTCTGGCCCAGCGCGTACCCGACGCAGCGATGCAGGGCGGGGCCACGATTGTACGTGACGACGATCAGCGCCCAGCGGAGCGGTTGAACGGTCTTCATGGCTTCTCTCACGATCAGCAGCGGTTTCGTGCGCGGTCGGAAACGCCTACCCCGCGTCACCGCGACGGGCTCGGACTCGTGGTTCCAGTCTGAACGCCCCCTGGCAGCCCGTTGCAAAACCCCTCCCCCGGCCCCTCCCCGCCACGGAGAGGGGAGAGTTTGCTGGCTTGCCCCCCTCTCCTCTCAGGGGAGGGGCTGGGGAGGGGTTTTCAACGGGCTGTTAGCCCGGCGCAACCCGCAAGCGGGATGGCCCCGCTCACCGAAAGCGCCGATGGCGGACCATTGCACCGCGGCGGCGATTCCTGTCTTGCAGCGACTCCGGGGGCGGCTCCGTCTCCCCGCCTGGTTCCGGCTCCGGCTCAACAGCGCGGGCTCCCGGGAGCGGCACGTGTGCCCCGGCCACCCCTGCGAGTGCCCCGCCGACCAGGATGAGCGCCGGGTTCGTCATGGCGTTCGAGATGTTGTCGATCATCCAGCAGATGACCACGACCGTCAGCGCCGCCGCCGGGGCCACGACGGGATCGAACCACGTCCGCGGGTGGTGGTACAACGCGAAGCGCACCGCTGGCAACAGCATCGCGGTCCAGCAGCCGATCAGCCCGACGTAGCCATACATCCCCAGGCAAATGCCCCACAAACTGTCGAAGGTCACCTCACCGCGGAACAAATTACCCATCGCCTCCTTCCCCTTCATCGGCGGGACCTTCACTGCCTTGCCCCGATCGCCGAAGCCGAAGGCGGCGCTGCCGAGCGGTGGGTTCGACTGGATTTTCTGGATGATAGCGTTCTCGTTCGCCACCCGGAACGCGAACGACCCCGCCCGATCCGGGCCGAGCTGGTCTTTCATCAATTGAATGAGATCCTGGGCATCCCACCCCGAACAGCGCGCCGTGATGTAGATCGGTGAGACGACCAGCAGGATCGCCAGGACAACTGGTGCTTTCACGAGACGCAGCTGGAGAACCGCCAGGACCCCCGCGATGCCGATACCCAGCGCTCCCGTCGAGCGCGACATCACCGCCGTAACGAGCAACCCCAGGACGACGAGGGCCATCGAGACGGGTCGGTTGAGCGGCCAGATCACGATTCGCCGAACCGCTCCGCTGCCCCACAGGGCAAACGCCACGACGGCGGTCGCGACGGTCCACATGCCGACCGCGAGGCCGTGGGACATAAAGACGACTGGCCGGAAGCCGCCGCCGCGGTCGAACTCGTTCGCGGCACCGGGCAGGAAGCCGTACACCCACATGTTGAGTTTGGGCGACATGATGCTTTCAAACAGCGCGAACGGCGCGTAGACCACACCGCCGAGGACGAGAGCGAGCGCCAACTCACGGATGCTGTCAAAATCGGTGAAATAGAGGCGTCCCAGGAAGTAGGGTACACCCCAGACGAGGGCCTGATCGCGCGAGGCCATCAAGGAGTCGTAGAACGAGTCGCCCATGCCGCTGTTGGCAAAGTAGGCCGCAGCGCAGTAGACCACGATCGGGATATCGAACCAGCGCGGCCGGAACGTGCGCAGGCGGCGGAAGTCGAAGATCAGCACGCCAAGCAGGGCGCTAAAACTGATGCTGTTGGCCTTCGTGAACTTGAGGATCCCCAGTTTGAACTCGTCGGGGGAGGGCGCTCCCTCCTGCGGGGTCATCTGGATTTCCGGCAAGAACAGCGCCCCGGCAATAACGCTCGCCAGCATGGCGCGCCGCGGCCGCATCATCGCAAAGAGCACCAGCGTCACCAGCGGCCAGCCCCACAGGGCAAGTTTTAACGTAATCATGATCGACTTTCGGGCACGTTCGGGTTTTCCGCGAGGGGCGCTGCATTCCCGCTTGCGAGCATGCAGAAGGCGCCTACAAGGTTAATGCACAGACGCCTCTCAGGTCGGCAGCTACCCCTTTGCCTCGTTCCGAGATTGCTCGACCAGTTTCAACAAGGTCTGTTCCAGGAGTGCGGCTCCGTCTTCCCAGGTGTACGACTGGGCCGTCGCCAGCGCCGCGTCGGACAGGGCCCGCCACTCCCCGTCGGACCGCGTGCAGACATTCACAATCGCTGCGGCCATCGCCTTTGGATCCTCCCGCGGCACGAGAATACCACCGCCCTTGCTCACCAGCTCGGGGGCGGCGCCGGCGGGAGCGGCGATCACGGGCGTGCGGCAGGCCATCGCTTCCAGGATCGGCAGCCCGAAGCCCTCGTCCCGCGAAGGAAATAGCCAGGCGTCGCAGCGGCTGTAGATATCGCGGAGGCCCTGCCCGCGTGCCTTCAGCGTGAAATCCGCCTCGCCGGGCAAGGGCATGCTCGGGTGAACCGGCATTTCCCCCATCGCCATGAGTTTCAGGCCGGGCAGCGCCTTCGCCGCCTGCCTGTACGCCTCCACGGCGATGTCGCAGCCCTTCAGCGGCAGCGTGTGGTAGAGCATACCGACAGTGGGCGTTGCCTGTTTGCCACGTGGCGGAGCGAAAAACTCCTTGGTATCGACACTATTGGGGATGATCGCAACCGGCGTTTGCTGGAACTTCTTCTCGACGATGTCGCGCAGCCAGTTGGAAACGACGATCTTCGCCAGCGGCAGAGCGTAAGCGGCATTGACCTGTGCCAACTCCTTCTCGTCCGCGCAGGCATAGGTTTCGTAGCCCTGGACCATGTGGACCTTGAGGCCCTTGGCGGCCGGCAAATCCGCGACCCAGCAGGCGGTCTCCCACCAGGTGGCGAGGATGACGTCGGCGTCCGGCACGTCGTCGGCGACGAGTCGGCCGGGATGATCGAGCCGGCGCCGCTCGATGGGGAGCGGATCGAAATGCGACGGCTCCTCGCGGGCCGCCTTCGGCCAACCCTTGCCCTTGACGAACGATTTGAGGCACTGCCACAGGCTCGGCGGGCGTTCGAGCTGCGGCGCGATGACCAGCACTTGGTGGCCGCGGCGGTGCAGGCTCGCGGCGTAAATGGCAAGCACGCGGATACCGCCGCTCAGGTTGAAACCCGGTGCTACAAGGGTGATCCGCATGCGCTCGGTTCTCCCGAAATCTCTTGCTCCCCTCGCCCCTTGCGGGAGAGGGGTTGGGGGTGAGGGGGAAGGCAAGAGACTGTTGCTTGGCTTTACCCCTCACCCCAAACCCCTCTCCCGCAAGGGGAGAGGGGAGAAGCAATGCCTTCTCTCGCGTCATCCTGTTACGCCTCGGGAATGTGGCGGTACGAGACAATCGTCCGCCCCGGTGCCTCCGGCAATCCCTCTGCCTCGGCCATCGCCTCGCGCAATCCGTGGGCTTTACGGACCCACAGGAGGTACACCAACCCCCACGCCACCACGACAAGGATTCCCTGAGCGAAGAAAACGATGGCCGCGTGTCCCTTCGCGACGAGATGGGGTTCAAACGGCTTCGCCAGCCACCAACCGGCGACGGCCGCCGCTGGGCTGATGATGGCGATCAGGAGCGACATCATGATGTCCGACCCCAGCGCCGACATGCCGTTCTTCCGCGCTGTCCACACTACCACCAGATACCGGAGGAAGTCGGCAGCGATGAACCCCACCAACATGCCGAGGAAACTGCCGTAGGGCAGCGTTCCCACCTGTTCCCCAGGATCGAACCATCGCCCGAGGTAGTAGCCTGCCGGCACGAAGAGCAGCACACCGACCAACCGCGAAGCGTTCACCACGGTCAGCGAGCGCGACTGGCCGAGCGTGAGCAGGGTAGCGCCCAGGGTTCCTTCGAGCATCTGGAACCAGGCACCGACGGCCACAAACTGCAGCATCCAACCGGCGTCTTGATACTGGTCACCGAACTGACACTTCACGGCCGCAGGACCAGCGGCGATCATGCCGCTCACCAACAAGGCAGCGACCACCGAGGCGCTGCCGTGGACCTTGTTGAAACTCTGGCGAATGTCCTCACCTGCGAGGTGGAGCCGGCTGTAAATCGGCAGGATCAGTTGCGCGGCAAACGAAGACATCAAGCCGATGGCAATAGAGGCAAGCGCCAGCGCCTGGCTGTAGATTCCATTCAACCTGGCACCGCCGACCTTCGGGATAATGATGCGCTCCGCCTGCAGCGCCAGGAACGTGATCAT
>DASPXY010000212.1:0-3950 GCA_035637055.1 Gemmataceae bacterium
ACCGCTCGGACGCTGAAGCGGCCTGAAGGCCGCGCGCCGGGGGCGGTGTCCAGATGCGCCCCTTGAAATTCGTGTCTTGCCGTCTTCATCCAACGTCAGTGGTTGAAAGCGAATTCCTTCGAGTTCAGCAGCGCCCAGAACAAATCACGCAACACCACGTCGCGCGGGTCGCCTTCTGCGAGGGCGTCGCGCACCGCTGCCAACTCCGCCGCAGTCGGGCGCCGTGTCAGCGTCGCCAGGAACAATTCCTCGACGAGATGCGCGTCCGACTTGCCCGCTTTCAGCAATTCCGCCAGCCGCCCTTGCGGCGAGCTGACCTTGCGCACCACGCTCTCGCCGTTCTGCAGATGCAGGAGTTGCGGCATCGTCACCTCGCCGGTGCGCTCGCACGCACAGGCCGTGATTCGCTCCGACCGGCCGAACAGCGATAGGAAATACGACTTCAGTGACGGGTCCGGAATCTGCACCGCACGCACGCCGATCGGGTAGCCGGGGAACGCATCCGGCACACCCGTACTCGCCGCAAGAGCGTCCAGCAGTACCTCGGCGGGTAGGCGACGCGCGTAGTAGTGCGAGTAGAAGCGTGTATCTCTCTCGTTCGTCGGTTTTGTCGCCGAGTTAAGTTGATAGGTGCGCGAGCCCAGGATCACCCGCATCAGATGTTTGCGGTCGAAATGATGGCCGACGAACTCCTTGACGAGCGCGCGATACAACTCGGGATTGGTCGGCGGATTGCTGGCGCGCAGGTCGTCGATCGGCTCGACAAGGCCGACGCCGAGGAAATGTGCCCACAGCCGGTTGACCATAGCGCCGGCGAAATACTCATTCTTCGGGTCGGTCATCCACGCCGCCAGCGCTTGACGCGGGTCGTCGCCGGCCTGGAGGGTAGTCGGCGAGCGGTCCAGCGGTTGCGGCTTGAGGAAGCGGCCAGTGCGCGGCTGCACCACGCCGATGGGCTGCTTATTCTGGTTGGCGTCGGGGGCAGACACCACGAGCACCGTTGGCCCCTGCTTCGGATCCTTACGCTGCAGCTTGACGCGCGCGAAGAAGCCGGCGAAGTGATAATAATCGTCCTGCGTGTATTTCTCCAGCGGATGGTTGTGGCACTGGGCGCAGCCGATGCGCGTGCCGAGAAACGTCTGGGCCACCGCGGCCACGACCGGCGACTGCTCGGCGTTCCGTTTCTCACCGACCGTGACCACGAAATAACCCACCGCCGGCTGTTCCGTGGTTTGGCCGGTCGCCGTCAGCACGTCGCGGGCGAGTTCGTCCCAGGGGCGGTTGCGGGCAACCTGCTGCCGCAACCATTCGTGAAAGGAGCGCACCCCCTTGGTGCCGCGCACGTCGTGATCGCTTTCCTTGCGGTTCTGCAGCAAATCGCTCAATTGCAGAGCCCAAAAGTCAACAAACTCAGGCCGCTCCAGCACGCGGTCGATCAGTCTGGCCCGCTTGTCGGGGGCGGTATCTGCGAGGAAGGCCCGCACCTCTGCCGGCGTCGGCAGCAGGCCGAGCGTGTCGAGGTACAGACGGCGAATGAACGCCTCATCGCCGCACCGTTCGGACGGTTCGATCCGCAAGGCGGCGAGCTTGTTGAAGACGTGTTCGTCGATGAAGTTGTTGCGCTTCGCCAGCAATTCCGCCTTGAGGGGCTGATCGTGCGGGGCGGTGAGCAGCACGACGGCGACCTGTCCCATGAAGGTAGCACGCACGGTCGTTTCGCCGGCCCGCAGCATTTGCACCTTACCCTCGGCATCAACACTGGCGACGCTCGCATCGCCAGAGACGAACTGCGTCAGCCAGGTGACATCCTTCGCGGAGCCGTCGCTGTACTCGGCTCGGACGAGCAGTTGCAGTTCCTGTCCTGGCCGCAACACGCGGTTGCCTGGCAGCACCTCCACTCGCTTGACCGTCAGGTCGTCCTGCTGCGGTCCAGGCGCGCCGCTGCGAATCCAGTCGAGCAGGAGTTGATGAGCGCGGCCGCCTTCCTGAAGGAGCTTGCCGCCCTCGTGCGGTGCCTGGCCGAGCGGCTTGCGCAGCAGCAGGCTGGCCTCGGGGACGGCGCGATGGATGCGGCGACCGGCAGACTCACGCGTGATCCAGGCGTGGTCCCATTCGGGCGCGTAGCCGCGCAGCGACAGGCGAAAGCCGTTCTGCCCCGCGCCCTTGCCGTGGCAGGCGCCTTGGTTGCAGCCCAGGCGCGTCAGAATGGGGATCACGTCATTGACAAAGGAAGGAGGCGGAGGAACCGCGGCGGGGGACTGAGCGAGGAGGTTGCCTGGGGCGAAGACCAGGGCCAGAGCGGTTCCGATCCCCGGCAATGCGAAGCGTGGCATGCGCGACCTCAAACGGCAGGCGGGCGGGTTCAGGCGGGATGGCAGCGCGGCGTCATCATCCGGCTGGGAGAGCATTCTTCACTGAGAGTTAGCATATCGCCCGAGATCGCGGAGGACAAGGAAAAGAAAGAGGTGTGCCAGGGCACAATAGCAGCGTCCTCTTCTCTGCCCGCTAGAAATGTCCGGGACGCAGTGGGAGCATGTCGAGGTTCAAAGCGAACCGAGGTACGGGACCACCTTGGTCTACTGGCCGCGGGTCCGGTCGATCGAATCCTCGCCCCGATAGGCCGCACAGGGCGCCTGTGGATTGCCCGGGATGTCTGCGCTGCCGCGCCACCGATGGGTTGATCTTCCGCTACGGCAGCGGCCGGCCGACGAAGGCCCATGAGTACCTCCTCGTGCTCGCCAAGCCCCACAACAACTCCTACGACATGATCGCCGCGCAGGAACCGGCCGTTGCCGATCCTCCTTCCGGCAGCAAGGGACGACGCGGCAACCATCCGCGCGGTCGCAGCCATTTCGGCACAAACGCGCCGTGGGACGGCGTCGGCGGCAGGCGGAACCGGCGTTCGGTTTGGAGCGCGTCTGTCAAACCGCTGAAGGGAGCCACCACGCGACTTTCCCGCCGGGTCTGGTCGAGCCGTGCACGCGGGCGGGCACGAGCGCGCAAGGGATCTGTCTGCGTTGTGGGGCTCCGTGGGGGCGCGTCTTGCCTGCTAAGGGCCAGCCCCAGTCAGTAACGAGGGCGAAGGCGTAGGGCTGCCGATCTGCGCCTGCTCGGCGGCCGATCCTATCCCGTACGTGGTGCTGGGCCCATTCGCCGGCACGGGCAGCGCGTTGGTCGCGGCCCTGCATCTGGGACGGCGTGGGCTGGGATGTGAAGTGGATGAGCGGCACAGCACCTTCGCAGTCGAGCGTATCGGGGCGTTGCCGGGCGTCGAGAGTACGCAATTCTGTGACGGTGACGCCCTCGGTTGCTTCCCGAGGCGTGCGGCCGACGGACAGGGCGTTTTTCTGTTCCAAGTACTTTTTCAGGGCAGCGTCGGGGTCGTCCTACGCACCGAAGCGATCTACAGTCTACCGCGATTTTTCTTGCACCACTGGCCTGCCGGGCGCGGGGTGAGAGGAAAGTCGGGGTGAGGCTTAGCGGGCAGCCTGTCTTGCGCGCGCTGTCCGCAGCGGGGCTTTGCCCCCCGGCTTGCCGGCCACGAAGGCTTGATACTCTCGCAGCGCCCTTTCGGGGTCATCCCAGCACCCGAGGTAATGCAACCGTGCCGCAAATCTTCTTGCACCAGTATCCCGGGGTGAGCCGTGAGGGGAATTCGGGGTAGGCTGTACTCAGCTTTGAAGACTTGCCGTCCCCAGTGCGCGCAGTAAAATCAGTTGTGGACCTGGTGACTACTCTTTAACTTGAGGTCACCACTGTGGCCGCGGCCAATTCGGTGCCGACGAATGAACTACTTTCACCAGTTAAGAGAATCGATGTGTTGTTGTCGGGGTTGTGACAACCGGTTCTCCGCCGTTCTTGCTGAAAAGCAGGGGGACAGGCGTCCATCTGCTTCACCGCGGCCCGGAAAAACTGCGGTTGCGGAGGCGAGACGCATAACTATCAGCACA
>DASPXY010000213.1:0-4404 GCA_035637055.1 Gemmataceae bacterium
TATTTTCATGTCCGATTACCCCCCTCCTTGTGCATAGACCTTGTGGAACAGGTATCGGGGAGAGGCTCACGCCCCCTGTCCGTCAGCCCCACGTCCCTGACCCCCCAGCAATCCCACACTTGCCTTGACAGGTTCAACGGCCCCCGCCGGGTGCGCCATGTATACGTCCCCCTTGCGCGCGGCTCTCGACCGCCGCGATATTCTCCGCCTCGGAGCGCTCTCCTTGCTCTCCACTTTGGTCCCTGGCGCTGGCGCCAATCCAACCCGGAGGTGCAAAACGATTCTCTGGATTTCCCCCGACGGCGGCGCGCCGCAGGCCGACACGCTCGACCCCAAGCCCGCCGCTCCCGAGGCCGTCCGGGGGGCCTTCCGTGCCATTCCCACCGTCCTCCCAGGAGTCCAGGTCAGCGAACTGTTTCCGCGCCTCGCCCGAGTGCTCGACAAGGTGACCCTGCTGCGGGCGTGCATGGCCTGCAGCACCGACCACATGCTCGCCATGCAGGGGATGCTCCGCCGCGAGCCGGACGGCCGCCACCTGCTCAACCGCCATGCCGATCGCGCCGGCGGCATCCCCTACGCCTACGCCGAGACGCCAGGGGTCATCAGCGCGTTCCCCTACCGGCGCGACGCCTTCGCGGTGCCGCAGCGAGCGCTCGAAGTGCGCTGGAACGATCAGAGCCGCCGCTTCGTGCCGCCGTGCTTCGGCTCGCCCGACCCCGAACTGAACGGGCGGATGAGGCTCCTGCAGCGGCTCGACACCCTGCCCGACACTGCCGCCACGCAGCGGATGGCCGAGTTGCGCGAACGCGCCTACCGCCTGATCAGCGAGAGCCGCACCTGCATTCGCCTGTCGCAGCGCGACCTGGAGCGCTACGGCGGCGCCAACCCCGTCGCGATCGGCATGCTGACAATGCGCGAGCTGGTGCGTCAGGGCATCACGGGAGCGCTGTTCTTCCGGGCGGGCAACTGGGACTACCACGGCGATCTGGTGCGTCATCTGCCCGGCGACGCCCCGCCGATGGATCAGGCGCTCGCGGCGCTAATCACGGATGTGAAAAGGGGACTTCTGGGAGAGACGATCGTGGTCTACAGCGGCGAGTTCGGACGCGGGCCGATGAACGGGTCGGCGGGTCGCGAGCACTTCCGCTGGCACACGAGCCTGCTTGCCGGCCCCGGCATTCGCGAGGAGTACGTCCACGGCGCGACCGACAATCGGATGGAAGGTCGCGATGGGATCGTGGACGACGAGACGTTCGCGAACGTGGTCCTCGAAGCGGCGAGCCCGGAGCCGGACTATCGCCTCCGCAGCCGCCTGCCGAGCGTGTTCGCCTAGCACGCTTCACAAAATCATGGAGCACAAAATCATGAAGACAGAAGAGACAAGAACCCCCAGCCCCTTTTGCCTTGCTCTTATGATTCTGTTCTTCATGATTTTGTGAATCGCTTTCTCACGCTTCGGGCGCGGACGAACGCTCTCGGCCGGCCAGGCGCTCCTCGATCAACTGCCGCAGCAGTGTGCGATGACAGTGGCTCTCGTCGGTGCAGGCCGACGAACACAGCAGCGTGATCGTCTTGCCCTCCGCGACCAGCTCCGCCAGTTCCTCGATGTAGCCGCGCGGCTCATCCGCCTGCATCTCCTCCAGAAAACGCCGGCGATACTCCTCCCAGGTGATCGCCGGGCCGTTCTTGCCGTAATAGTCCGCGTGCAGCGCCTTGCTGGGCGCCAGTTCGGTACACCAGGCGTGCCAGGTTTCGTCCGCCTTCGCCACGCCGCGCGGCCGGTAACGGCAGATCAGCAAGCGATAGCCATCGTCCTTCCGCTTCGGGTCGTTCCAGCGTTTGGTCTTCAATGGCATGCTGACCCCCCGTCGCAAAGCCGCGGCCGTCACTGCGGCAGCGCCCACAGCCGCACCATGCCATCGGCGCCGGCCGAGTACACCTTGCGGCCGTCCGGCGAAAAGCCGACCGCCCAGACCGCCCCGGATGGGCCGTCGAAGAGGCACAGGTCGCGTTCCTGCTCCACGCCCCACAGGCGAAACGTCCTGCGATCCGTCACGTGGTTGTCCTTCTCGTCTGCGGGGCTTTTGTTGCCCCGGCTGCCCGAGAGCACCAGCTGGCCGTTGCCCGAGAAGGCCAGGCTCACCGCCGGGCTGTGCAGCCCCTTCAGCAACTTCGCCTGGTTGCCTTTCACGAGGTCGGCTCTTCCTGGAAAGAGCACAGCGGCAGCCAGCAGCGATCCCTGTCCCGGGGGCGAACCCATCAGGCCGATAGTGCTCAGGGTCAACCCCGGCACCGGAACCATGTCCCACACGCGGATGGTCTCGTCCCTGCTCCCCGAGGCGATGCGGCGGCCATCCGCGCTGAAAGCCAGCGCGGTCACCGGCCCCGTGTGGCCCTCCAGCGTGGCGAGCTGTTTCTGGGATTTTAGATCCCAAATATAGATATCCTTGTTGCCCCCCGCAAGGGCACGGCGACCATCCGCCGACAGCGCGACGCAGTGAACCAGGCCCGTGTCAACCGGGAAACCGCGCACGACAGTTCCAGTCTCCACATTCCACAATTGCAGTTTGTCCCCGGTCAACGTCAGGACCCGGGGACCGTCGGGCGTAAAGCGCACGACCGCGACCGCATGCGGCGACACCGCCATCTGCGCCACCTCCTTGCCGCTGTCCACGTTCCACAGGCGCGCGGTCTTGCGGTCGAGCGAGAGCAGCTGCTTGCCGTCCGCCGACAGGGCCAGGCCGGTCACCGGCAACGTGTGGCCCTTGAACTGCCTTACTTCCTTGCCCGTCGCCACGTCCCAGGCACGGATGGTCGTGTCCTCGCCGCCGGAGAAGATGCGGTCACCGTCGCCGGCGATTACAAGACTTTTCACATCGGCAACGTGGCCCTCGAAACGACGCTCCTCGTGAATGGCGTACCCGCTGAGCATCATCACCAGCAGCAAAACCGGAATCACCATCACCGCCAGTGTGCCGATCCACGCCAGCAGACTGATCCGTCGCCCCTTGCCATCGCTTTCTGTCGTCGCGGCCGCCTCGTCGGCGGGCGCATCCGCAGCGGGCGCCGATTCGTCTCCCTCATCGAGCCATTCTTGCAGGCCGCGTCCGTGGGTGGCCATCACCTCGCCGAGCAAGGCGAACGCGGACTCCTGCGCCTCCGGCAGCGGCCGTATCTGATCGAGCCCCAGGCCGCGCAGCTCCGCCGCGCCCGCGAGTTCGCGCCGGAGGAAGAAGTTGAGGGCAGCGACAGGCAACGGTGTTTGTCCGGCGTTTGCAGGCTCCAGCAGGGCGGCCAGCGCCGGATAGCCCGCCTGACGCAGCTCGGCGGCGAGCCGACTGGCTGCCGGCGCCGGTTCCTTTGCGGCTTGCCCGGCGCCCGGTGCCGCGGGAGCCGGGTTGAGTTGCTGGGCCAGCGTCTGACCGTCAAGAGGTTCTTCCGCCAGCAGGCCACTCTGCTGCGCCTTGTGCAGATCGCGGAGGCAGCGCACCCGCAGATCCTCGGCATCGGTGGCGGTGTGGAGCGGTGTCTGCGCACGCAAAGCCTGGATCTTCGCACGCAACGCCTGGCACTCTTCCGGGGAGAGAAAGACCTGGCAGCCGTTCCAGAACGACTCGCCGGCGAGGACGATTTCCACGGCCTTCCAGGTGCGTGCGTGGGCACGATGCAGGGCGGCGCTGAGGCGCGGATCGCTACAATGACGAGCCAGCAGAGCGGCAATCTCCGCTTTTTTGTCCTGCGGGTGAGCCGCGTAGACGGCGGCGAGCAGCTGACGCAAGGTGAGGAGGGATAACTTCTGGACCTGTTCCATCGCGTGGGCCCCGGAGCGAGTGGTGAATGCGCGGGCGCTCTCCTTTCACATCTAAAAGGAATGGGACCAAAAGGGAAGGTCTGGTGCGCGAACCGAGCGACCCGCTTGCGGGTTAGCACGCAGCGTGCGATTACGCCAGCACGGAAACTCCTCACAAGCCCGGAGCGCCAGCGCCGGGATGGTAGCCTGCTACCGTCCCGGCGCTGGCGCTCCGGGCTTGTGTGTCCCGGCGCTGGCGCTCCGGGCTTGTGGGACTATCTTGCGCGCCGGCGGAATAACCCGCAAGCGGGCATAGCGGGCGGTCGTACGTCGCCTACTTTTTCTGCTCCGCGGCCAACGTGTCGAGCATCGCCATCAGGCGACGAATGTCCTCATGGAGCACTGCCGAGCAGCGAAGGACCAGGGTATTCGTTCGCTCCTCGATGCCGACGGCCAGTTTCGGCGTGGCGATCACATCGCGATACACGCCCTGCAGGAGTTTGGCGGCGTCGGCGGCGCGGAGGTGCTTGAGCGTCAGGATCCACGTTTTCGAGGATTCATCCGCGGCGGTGTCCTCCACGTCCAGCGTCTTCTCCAGGAGGCGCTTAATGGTC
>DASPXY010000214.1:0-4559 GCA_035637055.1 Gemmataceae bacterium
CAAGGACTGTCGCGCGACGTATGACAAGGCCCGCTATCAGGCCAAGGGCGAGCAGATCCGCGCCTATCAGGCGATCTACCGGGCAGATCCCGAACATCGCCGAATCGACCGCGAGCGGACTGCGCAGTGGCGTGCGGAGCATCCAGAATGGGCTCGCGCAACGGTGGCTGCTTATGCCGCCCAGCCTGAGAATCGGGCATTACAGCGCGAACGCTCGCGTGCGTGGCGGATCGCCAATCCAGAGCGTAAGAACGAGCACGAGAATCGCCGACGGGCGCTCAAGCGATCTGGCGTCGCCACGCGCATCCCGGTGGAACTACTGGCTGCGAAGCTTGCCTACTGGGGCGGCCGCTGCTGGATCAACGGACCCGGATGCACTGTCGAGCCAGAGCAGTGGGACCATGTGAAGCCGCTCAGCAAGGGTGGCGCGCATCTGCTGGCGAATCTCCGGCCAGCCTGCGCGAACTGCAACTTCCGCAAGAAGGCCCGCTGGCCTTACTCGGTCGTCTTGGCGTGGCGGGTGTCGGCATGAGGATCGACTGGACCGATGACCGCTATGTCGATGAGGAGCACCGGGCCGCTTTCGAGGCTGGCACCCTTGACGTTGGCCAACTATTCGGTGATCACAACGGGAAGGTGGTCGCGGTCGGCGACCAGGTCGCGTGGATCGACGAGGGCCTCGCCGAGCTGGTGTATCTCATTTGGCGGGCTGGCGTGCAGACCGACGAGAGCTGTCAGGACATGCTGGATGACGGCACAGTGGCCCTGCTCGGCTTCCCGGATGCTGACGATCTGCGATCGTTCCTGCGGCTGGCGGTGCCCTACGATGAGGCGCCGGGTGGTCTCTATGACAGGGCTTCGGGTTGCAACCTCGCGCCGGACGCTGAAGGCTGCTGGGAGTATTCCTGCTTCCCGAAGCATCTGCGCTGGTACGACCTAGACGAGGGTGTCGGCTACCGGCTACCAATGGCGGTGATCTTCCCGACCTCGGACATCCCGGCGCTGGTTGAGAACTTGCGCGCCAGGCTTTAGACAGGAGACCTGATGGGTGATCTGACGGTCACGATCCTCGATTCGGCGGATCTCAAGGCGCTCAACAGGGCCTTCAAGAACGTCGCTGACGGTAAGGAGCTCCGTAAGGAGCTGACCTCGGGTCTGCGGAACGTTCTGAAGCCGATGGTCCCTGAGGTGCGTGCGGCGTTCAAGGCGTCTCCGTCGAGGGGGCATGGGGGGATGAGTCGTGCCCAGGCGAATCGTCCCGACCTTCGGGCGCTGCTGGCGAAGGCGACCCGGGTTGAGGTGAAGCTGACTGGTCGAGCGGCAGGTGCCCGCATCCGGGTGGACGGGAGGCGACTTCCTTCTGGGATGCGTGGCCTTCCGAAGGCGTGGGAGGCTGAGGGTGGTGCGCGGTGGCGTCACCCGACGTGGGGGAACCGGCAGCGGTGGGTGCAGCAGCGCCCGCGGCCGCTGTTCTACCGAATCGTGGCGCCGAAGGCGGAGGGCGCGGCCCGTCAGGTCGAGGAGATCGCCAACCGGATCGTTAGGAAGCTGGAGCGAGCATGAGCGAGAACGGGCAAATCACCACGGAGGTGGCCAAGCAGGTCATCGAGGCGGTCGCCGCTCAGGGAGTCGGGAAGGCGCCGGACCGGCGGCCGTGGCTGCATCCGGACGCGATGATGCCGCTGGACTACATCCGCGGTAAGAAGATGCTGGCGGCGCAGCTGAAGGAACGGTCCCACGACTCCTGCTATGACTTCCTCGGCACCGAGGACATGTATCCGTTCCTGATCTGGGCGATCAAGTCGCGGGATAACCCGGCGTTCACCTGGGACGATGCGCTGCGGACGCCGTTCTACGAGTTCAAGCAGGGCGCTAATGAGCGCCCTCAGATCCTGCCGCTCAAGCAGAGTGGCAGAAGCGGGTCCACGCCGAGCGGGAGCGGCTCCACCAGGCGGCGGCCGCGGCCCGTGCCCGTGCCCAGTTCTGCCAGTGGTTCGGGCTCACCAGAGCCGAGTACGACGGGTTGACGTTCAAGGAGATCCGGGCGTGGACGGCGTGGATGGCTCGGCAGGTCGGGGAGCGTCCGGACCATTCGCCATCAGCTTGGGAGGACTAGGTGCTGCGAGCCCCTTTCAGGCGGCTGAGTCGGTAGAGCCAGCGGCCGAGCGCGCCTTGCTTGGCGTAGGTCCGCCACCCGATCGCCTCGGCCGCCCAAGAGTAGCCGTCACACTGGGCGCAGAATCCGAGATGTGCGTGGGCGACTTCGTCGTGACCGCCACGGTCGGGCTGTTCTTGTGTCATCAGCGATCTCCCGATGTCATGAGCCGAGTGTGAAGCCGACGTTCCAGTCGGCCGCCTGGAGTTCCGCGTAGCTGTAGTCGAGCTCGCCGCGGTGACCGACGGTGATCTTGTAGAACTTGGCCACCGGCAGGTTCTGCACGGTGAACGGGAAACGGCAGCCATCGTTGGTGATCCCACCGATACCCAGTTCGCCGGTGCCGATGGCCGTGCCGTCCTCGTCGCTGACCTGGACCTGAAGGCCAGCTCCGATGTCGTCGTAGCCGCCGATGCCCGCGCAGCCGAGAGATCCGAGATCGGTGAAGTCACCATCGACCGGGGTGGCGTCGGGGGTTCCAGGATCGACGACATCCTGGGTTCCGATGAGCGTGAACGTGCCGGTGATCGTGGGCTTGGAGACGGCGGCCGCTGTTGCGGTTGGGGTGTTGGTTCCGCAGGCTGCGAGACCGATGGCGGTGGCGATGATCGCGCCGATGATGAGCGGGCGCTTGACGTTCTTCATGAACCTCATGATCCGTTCTCCTTGCGCTTCTGCTCGGCGATCCACTGGTCGAGTTCGTCTTTGTCGTAGCGGAGGTGCTTGCCGAGCTTGGCAGCTGGCGGGCCAGTGCCTTGTGCGCGCCACCATCGGAGCGTCGCGACAGGGACATTCAGGTACATGGCGGTTTCCTTGACGGTGAACATCTCTGGCATGGGCATCTCCTAGCCGACCTTGTGGAACGTGGTGCCGCTGATCTCGATGTAGCGGTCGCTGCTGCGGACCCGCAGGTACATCGTTCCGCTTGTCTTGACGTCGTTGGCGAGGATGTTGTTGCCGTCGGGGTCGGCGAGGCGTGCCCAGTAGCCCATGCCGCTGGTGACGGTGGCCTTGTAGAGGCCGGGTTTGATGTCGGTGCCGACCTTGTAGGTGCCCTCGCCGAAGGTGGCAGCTGGGGCGGCCTTCGGCTTGGTGGCCACCGGCATGGTGGCCGGGGAAGCGGTTGTGCTTGCTGGCGTGGCAACCGTTGTGTCGGCTGCCTGCGTGTTGGGCGATGAACTGCTGACAGCGACGGCGACCAGCACGATGATGCCGACAATGAACAGCGCGATCCCGGCGGCGACGCCGACGGCGATCTTGGCGACGAGGTGCTGCCGCTTGGGCGACGGCGGGGTAGGCGGATCCCAGCCGGGAATCTGCGGAGTCTGGGTGCTCACAAAGGGTCTCCTTGGTTGGCGTGTGAGCTGACAACCACAGTGTGCTCTCACCAATCAACACTAATCAACATTATCCGGTAACGAGAGGGTAACGGTGGCGCGAGCCGTACGCTTCGACCTGATTGCGGATAGCTCGAAGTTCACCCGCGGGATGCGGGACGCTCAACGCTCGTCCGAGAAGTTCACCCAACACACCAGCAACGCCGGTCGGGCGCTTAAGGCCGCTGTCGGTGCCTTCAGTGTTGGCATCGTCGTCGACCAGATGCACAACTGGGTCGCGGCCGCGCGGGACTCAAACCGGGTCGCCGCTCAAACGAACGCGGTCATCAAGAGCACCCGCGGCACGGCTGGGCTGTCCGCGCAGGGCTTCTCCGACCTCGCCAAGTCGATCGAGAAGACCACCGCCGTGGACGATGACCTCATCCAGGGCGGCGAGAACATCATCTCGACGTTCACCGCGATCCATGGTGACGTGTTCAAGAAGACCACCCAAGCCGCCGTGGACCTTGCTGCTGGGATGAACCATGGTGAGGTCACGGCTGAGGGGCTTCAGACCGCCAGCATCCAGCTTGGTAAGGCCCTCCAGGATCCGATCAAGGGCGTTACTGCGCTTCAGCGGATCGGCATCAAGCTGAGCGATCAGCAGAAGGCCCAGATTGCCACATTCGTGAAGAACGGCCAGGTTGCCAAGGCGCAGGGTGTGATCCTGGCGGAGGTCAACCGTCAGTTCGCTGGCAGTGCTGCCGCGGCGGTGACCCCAGCGAAACGCCTCGCCCAGCAGTGGGGCGATATGCAGGAGGTTCTCGGCAACCTGCTGATCCCGGCGATCGACCGGGGCGCGCAGATCCTCAGCTCGATCCTTGGGGTGGTGGATCGGAACCGGACCGCTTTCGGTGTGCTGTTTGGTGTGCTTGGCACGGGCGCCGCGATCGTCGGCACGCTGATCGTCGCAGAGAAGATCCATGCGGCGGTAACAGAGGCAGTGAAGGTGGCAACCACTGCTGCGGCAGCCGTCCAGAAGGGCATGAACGTCATTCTCGGCACGACGGCCTTGCAAGCGAAGGCGG
>DASPXY010000215.1:0-3102 GCA_035637055.1 Gemmataceae bacterium
AACTTGTGGTCGTGGCAGCGCGCGCAAATGATCGTCATGCCCATGACCGCCCGACAGGTGACGTCGAGTTGGTCGGCGATCAGGTCCATGCGATAGTCGGGGTTATTCTGCGCTCGCGGCTTGCTCGTCAGGGCCAAGAAGCCCGTCGCGACGAGGTTATCGTCCTTCTCGGCGGCATCCCTGGCGGGGAGCAGGTCGCCGGCGATCTGCTCGGCGAGGAAGCGATTGTACGGCTTGTCCTCGTTGAAGCTCTTGATGACGTAGTCGCGGTAACGCCAGGCGTGCGGGAAAGCTGTGTTGTCGGCGTTGCCGTTCGACTCGGCATAGCGGGCCACGTCGAGCCAGTGCCGCCCCCAGCGCTCGCCGAAGTGCTTCGACGCCAGCAGGCGATCAACGACCTTGGCGAACGCCTCGGGGCTGGTGTCCTTGAGGAAGGCGTCGATCTCCTCGGGGGTGGGCGGCAGGCCGACCAGGTCGAAGGTGACGCGGCGCAGCAGTGCAGCGCGGTCGGAGTCGGCGACGGGACGCAGCCCCTTCGCTTCTAGCCGGGCGAGGATGAAGTGATCCACGTCGCCGCGCGGCCAGCTCGTGTCCTTGACCGCCGGCGGGGGGGACTTCTGCATCGGCTTGAACGACCAGAAATTCTTGGCGTCTTCGAGGCTGAGCTTTTTCCAGGCAGCGGCGTCGGTGGTGCGCGGGTCGGGGGCGCCCATGCGAATCCACTGCTCGAAGTCGGCGGCGACCTGGCTGGACAGCTTGTCCTTGGGCGGCATCTTGAAGTCGCCCTGATGGCGCAGCGCCTGCAGGATCAGGCTCTTGCCGGGGTGGCCGGGGACGACGGCCGGGCCGGTATCGCCGCCGGCGAGCAGGCCGGCGCGGGTGTCGAGGTACAACCCACCGCGAACCTTCGCCGCCTTGGTCGAATGGCACTCGTAGCAGTGGTTGACGAGGACAGGCCGAATCTTCGACTCGAAGAACTCGATCCCTTCGCGGGCGGGGATGGCTCGGGGCGGCTGGGCCCAGGCGATACCCACCACGGCGACCAGGCCCAGAGTGAGAGGCGGCCACAGGCGTCGAAGGCGTTTCATCCCAAGGAACCTCCTCATCGTTTGCTGAAGACTCCGGAGCGCGGGCGTCTCGCCCGCTGCCAACCCGCCTGGCAGCGGGCGAGACGCCCGCGCTCCGGAGTGTTGGCCGCCATATGAAACACCGGCCTGTTCTGCAGGTTCCGACGTCAGCCGTCCCGCTACACCAGCGGTCTCAGGCAAGCGTTCAGGTGACGAAGTCGCCGGTCAGCCAGCGGCACAGGCGCGGCCCCCTTGGCGCCCACGCGCCGGTAAGCCACCCTGCCCATCCCCACGGCGCTGGCGACCGAAAGCCGCGCCAGCCGACGTACAATGCTAACAGTCCGAGACTCGCCGCCGCAACTAAATATCCTGGCCAAACGATGGCGAGCGCCACGCCGCCGTAGAGGATCAATGTCGGGATCAGGTCGTTCCACCCAATCCAGCCGAAGCCGACGCCGCGCGACGAGAATGGCCACAAGAGTTGTACGGGCCAGCGGTAGAACAGGAAATCACTGACGAGGTGAGCCAGCACGGAGAGCTGCAGCCAGCACCACAGCGGCCCCAGCGCCACCGGGCCGAGCAGCCAGGCGCCGAACAGTGTCAGGGCGAGCGGTCCGCCGAGGGTGACGGGCAGACCGTGGCCGATCACCCGATGATAGGTGCGGTGACAGCGCCAGCCGCCAAGGATGGTCAGGCCATCCAGGTCCGGGAGGAGTCCCGCGGCGATGACGAGGGCGGTGCCTGTCGGGCCGTAGTCTTGTTGCGCCCCGAGCTGCGCCAGCAACGCGGAGAAGGCGACGTGTTCCGGTAGTTTCATGCGCGTATTGGTTGACCCGCTTGCGGGTTAGCAGTACGGGGGAGCCGGCGTGCTAACCCGCAAGCGGGGACGAAGAACGGTCCTATCGAACCGGCAACCCCCACAGCCGCACCGTGCCGTCAGCGCCGCCGGACAGCGCCCGCGTGCCGTCTTGCGCGAACGTCACGCAGATGACGCGATCGGTGTGGCCCTCGAAGCGCTGCACTTCCTTGCCCGTCGTCACGTCCCACAAGCGCACCGTTTTGTCCTCGTGGGCGGTCAGCAGCCGGCGGCCGTCCGGCGACAGTGCCATGCCCAGCACGTAACCGCCCGAGCCGCCCTCGAAACGCTTCGCTTCCTTGCCGGTCGCGACCTCCCACATGTGCGCCGCGTTATCACCGCAGGAAAAGACGTACTTATCGGTGGGCGAGAAGGCGACATAGTTGCTCGACGCGGTCTGCGCATTGATCTCGCGCACGCGCTGGCCGGTCTGCAGGTCGAAGATGCGCACCTTCGTGTCCTGGCTGCCCGTGGCGATATGGCGGCCATCGTGCGAGAAGGCGACGCCGTACGTGTAGCCCTCGTGGCCGCCGAAACGCTTCACCTCCTGACCGGTTGAGAGATCCCAGAGGCGCGCGTTCTTGTCATCGCAGCCGGTCAGCAGCCATTTGCCGTCGCGCGTCACCGCCACCGCGTTCACGTCGAGCGGATGGTTGATGGTGCGTGCCTCCCTGCCGGTCGCGGTGTCCCACAGTTTCACCGTCGCGTCCCAACTTGCGGAGAACAGCTGCCGCCCGTTCGGATGAAAAACGACATCCCAGACCTCTTTTGTGTGGCCGCGGAATTCCTTCAGCTCCTTGCCGGTGGTGAGATCCCACAGGCGGACGGAGAAGTCCTTGCCGCCGGAGGCACCGTAGCGGCCGTCGGGCGAAAAGGCGACGCCGCGGACCTCGCCGTTATGGCCCTTGAACGTGTGGATCGGACCGACCGGCCCCGCCTTGACGATGACGGTCGGCGTACCTTCGAGGCGCGAGGCGATTTTTTCCAGGCGTTTGAATGCCTTGGTACGGCTCAGGCCAGTCGCGTTGCGGGCCACCTCCTCGTACCAGACCACAGCGCGGCGCAGCATGTTGCGCTGGGTAGGATCCTTGTGTTTCTCGGCGAGGTCGTACCAGCCGTCGGCGACGGCGAGTTGGTCCTTGGCTTCCTTGGGTCGAGCCAGGTCCATGCGGGCCAGCG
>DASPXY010000216.1:0-5889 GCA_035637055.1 Gemmataceae bacterium
CACCAAGGTACCATTTCAGCGTGCAGGCAGGACGCAGGGTTTTGACCTCGGCGATGATTTCCCTGGCCAGTTCGTCCAGGCGAATCGTCTCGCGCGGTGCCGGTTGCCAGCCGACCTGGGCCAGTTCCTTGAGGGCCTGCACCATCGCCTGGACCCGCTGACCGGCAGCGATGGCGCGGCGGAGGTAGTCCTGGCCATCGGCGCCAAGGTGCGCACCCTCCTCAAGTTGCAACACCTGCAGCAACCCCTGCACGGCGACAAGTTGGTTCCCGAGGTCGTGGCCGAGCACCCGGCGCAGGTGGCCCAGCAGGCGCGCCGCTTGTTCGGTCTGGATGGAAGGATCCTGGGGTGTGTCCATCGAAGTGGATTCCCGATCTCGTCCCTCGCCGCACGCGCAGAGAGGCTTTTCCCCGACGGGGAGAGGGTTGTTCTATCCGGCAAGCGAGCGAAAGAAAGGTTCGTGGCCCGGTGACCGCTCTGGGCAGCAGGGCAATACAGTCGCTACGTTGGGCAGGGACGGACGGCGTACCAGCCGCACATGCTGAGTTCCAGAGGGCGTGCCATTCCCTTCGGGGGGTTCGGTTGCAAGAATAGAGGTTGTGGGTTCTCGGTCGCGCGTTGGGGGGACAGGTCAGCGCCTCTCCTCCTGCTCGCGCGGCCGGCATCTGCAAAGGCGACCATGTCAACCAACCGCCACCTCAATCAAGGAAAAAGGAAAAAGGAAAAAGGAACAAAGCAGACCAAAGCCTATTCCTCTCCCTTTTTCCTTTTGCCTTTTGCCTTTTGCCTTCTGCTCCTGCCGGGGCGTCTGCCCGCTGAAGACGCGGGCTGGCTGGATTTACGTCACACGCTCCTGGCCCGGCAAACGCTCCTGGACGACAGCAAGTTAGCGCCGCTGGACCTCGGCGTTCGGGTGCGCAATCGGGTCGTCACCCTGTGGGGCCCCGTACCATCGGCGGAGCTTGCCCGCCGTGCTGTCGCCTGCCTGGCTCGCCTGCCGGAGTTCGTCGAGGTGCGCAACGAGTTGTGCATCGAGTCGGAGGGCAACCTGGTCCACGATGTACCGCCGAAGCCGCGTCTCGTCCCGCAGCCTCCCCGGTCGCCGGACGGCCCCCGACGTGCCGTACCCTCCGCAGGGGTTCTGACGAAGACACCGGTCATACCGAATGTGGTACAGACACTCCCCGGGAACCCCGCCAGTTCCGGCAAGAGCAGCCAGCCCGCCCCAATCTGGACGCCCGTGGCGAGGCCAGCGCCGGCCGCTCCTGCGTCCGTGGTGCCCATGGTCGCCGTCGAGACGGCCATTCGGCAGCTGCAACAGGGGAATGAGCGCTTCCGGCGCATTCGCGTCCAGGTTCAGGACAGCAAGGTCACTCTGAGCGGGATCGTTTACCGCTGGGAGGACATGCACGAGTTTGCCCGCGCGGTCGGTCGCATCCCAGGAGTGACGCGGGTCACCTTGCAAAACGTGGAAACGGACGCGACTCGGCGCTGACCAACCGGGCTCGAAGCGTCGCGCTTACTTCTCTTCGCGCGCCTTCTTGAGCGCCTTCTGCACTGCCGCCGCATCCGTCTCGTTGAGGGACGCATAGCCGAACACCGCGGCTACCTTGCCCTTGTTCGCGACAACGGCCGTGGCGTGCGCGTCGGTGTTGATGTTCCAATCCTTCGGGCCCGTCTTTTCGCCCTCGAAGCACGTCAGGGCCGTCTGCTGGAACTGCAGCGATTGCTGGGCCAGCGGCAGATACTGCTTCGTCTTGCGCACGTCCTCGGTCAGCCAGACGGCGACAACGGAGATATTTTCTCCCTCTTTCTGTACGATCTTGTCCAACTCCTTGAGGAAACGCGCCATGGGTCGATCCCATTTATCGGCCTGGACAAAGACATAGATCGTCGGCCGGTCCTTGCGTTCGGTCTTGTAATCGACGGCCTTGCCCTGATTGGGACCGGTGACGTCGAACACCTTGAGGGCCGGCACCTTGCCGCCTTTGTCGGGACCGGAGACAACATCCTGCGCCCACACCGGCGCGACGACGAGGAGCAGCAGCGGGAATGCCCAGCGAAGCGTTGCCATGAGGATCTCCTTGCGGTAAGGTTGGTCCATTGGGCGAGCGAAGGCCCCGCCCTCGTTATAGGGGTCGAGCGATCTCTTTCGAGTTGCCCGGAGGCATGAACATGCGATATTTCGTGACGGCGCTAACGGCGGGCGCCTGCCTGCTGGCCGGGGTGGCAATGGCCCCGGCAGAGCAGGACAAGCAGCCGAAGGGAAAAGCGGGCCAGCGTCCGGGAGAGGTGAACACCCCTCCGGCCAAGGGCGAGCGCCTGCCCGACCGGCTCAGGGTCGGCGACGTGGCTCCCGGCTTCAGCCTGCCGGACGTGAGCGGCAAGAAGGAGGTCACGCTGTCGAGTTTCAAGGGTCGGCGACCAGTCGTGCTCATTTTTGGAAGCTACACCTGACCGCCGTTCCGTCGCCAGTCTGGCGACCTGGAACGGATGTACCAGACCTACAAGGATCGTGTTGAGTTCCTGCTCGTCTACATCCGTGAAGCCCACCCCGATTCCATTCTGTTCACCCTCAAGGACGGCAAGGAACAGTTGCTGAAAGTCACCCAGCCGAAGTCGCTGGAGCAGCGCAGCGAGGTCGCCGGGCAGTGCCTGGCAACGCTCAAGCTGAGCGTGCCGACGGTGGTCGATCGCGAGGACAACAAGGTCAACGCCGCCTATGCGGGCTGGCCGGATCGGATGTACGTGGTCGGCGTCGATGGCCGCATCGCCTATCAGGGCGGTCCTGGCCCGGGGGGCTTCCGGCCGGCCGAAGTGGAGCGCTGGCTCAAGGCCAATGTGAAGTAGGTTCGCACTGCTGCCAGCGTTCGGGTGGGGAGCAGGTGCGAGCCCCAACTCGGAAGAAAGGATGCCTTATGAAATCGCCGTTCCCTGGCATGGACCCCTACATCGAAGCCTGCGGCCTGTGGGAAGGGTTCCACAACCGACTCGTAAGCAAAATCGATGAGACTCTTGCGCAAATTCTGCCTCCCGGCTACATCATCGATACTGCGGTTCGCAGTTATGTTGTTCTGATGCGACCCGAGGGCAAGGCCGAGTCTCTCGCCAAGTCCGACGTGACCATTACCGAACCCGCACGGAGCAAGAAGCCACGCAAGAAGAAGGGCGGCGTGGCCGTTGCCGAGCCGATGGAGGCTGAGTCGGTGCCGATGCAGGCATTTATCGCCGAGGAGTTCAAGGAGACTTTCGTCGAGATTTACGCGGAGGCGGAAGAGCGCTTTCTGGTGACGTGCATCGAGGTACTGTCGCCGTCCAACAAACGACGAAGCACAGAAGGCTGGCTGCAGTACGAGCGCAAGCGGCAGGCGATGTTGCTCGGCCGGGCCAATTTCATCGAGATCGACCTGCTCCGCGGTGGCGACAAGATGCCCATGCTGACGCCCTGGCCCGACAGCCCCTATACGCTTCTCGTCAGCCGTGCCAACCGGGCTCCCTGGTGTCGCGCCTGGCGAGGACACTTTCAGAAGCCCCTGCCGGTCATTCCTGTGCCGCTCTACTCCCCGGATCCCGACCTGACCCTCGACTTGCAACCGCTGATCGACAGGATCTACGCCCTCGGGCGTTACCACGAACGGCTCGACTACACCCAGCCACTCACTCCCGCCTTGTCGGCTGCGGAGGGTGTTTGGCTGCGGGAAGTGCTGAAGAACCAACCCCCGCGCTCCTGATGGCAGGCCACGTCCCGGCGTCAATCGCCGGGATTCTCGCCGAGCAGCCGCGCATCGAACGGGAACGGCAGCAAGTCTTTCAGTCGGTGCCGCGCCGTCTCCGCCTGCAGGTTGCCGAGGATCACCTCCAGATCGCCACCGAACTCCCACAGGATTTGCCGGCACGCCCCACACGGCGGCGTCGGCGTCTGGGTGTCGGCGACGATGGCAATACGGCGAAAACGGCGATGGCCTTCCGAGATGGCCTTGAACATCGCCACGCGTTCGGCGCAGATCGTCAGACCATAAGTCGCGTTCTCGACATTGCAACCGCCGATCACTTGCCCGTCCTCAGTCTCCAGGGCGGCGCCTACCTTGAAATGCGAGAACGCCGCAAAGGCGTGTTCGCGCGCGGCGCGGGCAGTGTCCAGCAAAGTGGTCATAGGATCCCTCATTCACGTTTAGCCGCGGTTCGGAGAACCGCGATCCTGGGAACGCGGTTCTCCGAACCGCGGCTAAACTACATCAGCAGTCCCGCGAGCGCGGCGTTCACCAGCGTCGCGACGAAACCCGCCAGCAGCGCCCGCCCGCCCAGTCGCGCCAGATCGCCGCGCCGGTTCGGCGCCATCGCACCGATGCCGCCCAGCTGAATGCCGATCGAGCCGAAGTTCGCGAAACCTGTCAGGGCATACGTCGCCAGGATATACGAGCGCGACCCCGGCACCAGTCCCGCCTGTCGTGGCGCCTGCGTCAGCGAAGCGAGGGCCAGGAACGGCGACTCGCCGCCGAGGTGCGCGACGGCGCTCGCTGCCAAACCGGGATCGGGATGCGCTGTCGTCAGCCGGGCGTAGGCCACGAACTCATTGGCGGCCAATTTGATCCCGAGCAAATCGGCGACATTGTAGACCTCACGAGGCTCCACTCCCATCAGGAACGCCGCCGGCGCGAACAGCCGCGAGAAGATCGCCGACAGCGTCAGTTTGGGATTGATCAGGCCGAGTAGCGCATCGAAGAGGGCGATGAAGGCGAGGAAGGCGATCAGCATGGCCGCGATGTTAATGGCCAGCTGCATGCCGTCGGTGGCGCCCGCGGCGGCGGCATCGACGACGTTGCGATGCGGTTGCTCGACGGCGGTGTGCGCCGTGCCGCTCGTTTCCGGCTGCCCGAGTTCCGGGAGGAGCAACTTCGACAGATACAGGCCGCACGGCGCCGCCATCACGCTCGTGGCGAGGATGGCGACGGGGTCGGCGCCCATCTTGATGTAAACTGCCATGATGCCGCCGGAAATCGTCGCCATGCCGCCGACCATCAGCGCCAGCAATTCCGACTCGGTCATGCGCGTGACGTACGGCTTGACGATCAGCGGCGCCTCGGTCTGCCCCATGAAGACGTTGGCCGCCGCCGACAGCGTTTCGGCCCCGCTCGTGCCCATCAGGTACATCATGCCGCGCGCGAAGACTTCGACGATGAACTGCAGCACCCCGAAGTAGTACAGCACGGTGAAGAACGACGAGACGAAGATGATCGGCGGCAGGGCCGAGACGGCGAAGACGAAACTATTGCCGCCGAAATTGCGTGCCATGAGTTCCTGGTCGGCGAGCGGCCCGAAGACAAAGCGAGCGCCGACATCGGCGAACTGCACGAAGACCGTGATGAGGTTGGCGAGCCACTGGAACAGATCGTAGCCGGGCCGGCGGCCTGCTATCTCGAACTTGAGAATGAACAGCGCCAGCGCCACCTGCAGGGCGATGCCCCAGCCGATGGTGCGCCAGTTCACGGCACGCAGGTTCGCCGAGAACATCGCGATCAGGCCGATGAAACAGAGCACGCCGACCGCGGCCTGACCGCGCGGGCCGATGACGTGGCGCAGCAAATACGCCAGCGAGGCGAGCAACACGATGCTGGCGGCGATGGCTAACCGCCACCATAGCGGCGTCGGCGTCAGCCCGGAGGGGATCCCGGCCGCGCCGGAGCGGATGGCGGTCGAGGAACTATCGCTTCCCACGCGGAAACTCCTTGCCGTCAGCCGACGATTTCCAGGATCTGCGGCTGTGTCGCCGGCGCCGTGTCGGCAATCGCAGAGGCCCGCCCGAGCATCTCCAGGGCCGCCGGCAAGCGCGCCTCGTTGTTGTAGTACACCTCGACGAGCGGGTCGCCAGCGCGAATCTCGGCACCGACG
>DASPXY010000217.1:0-7265 GCA_035637055.1 Gemmataceae bacterium
TAGAGGGCCGCGAACGCCTTCTCCTTGACCTCCGTCTTGTCCTCGCCCGACCGGGCCAGCCCCGCCAGTCCGGCCAGGAGAACGACCGTGACGGGCAACGCGCAACGGGTGAGCTTCATGGTCCCTCCTTTCCACAGGCCCTGATTGGCCCCCTCACCCTACCCTCTCCCCCTTCAGGGGGAGAGGGTGATCAAGGTAAACCCTCTCCCCCTGAAGGGCGAGAGGGTAGGGTGAGGGGGTGGTACGTCTGCTCAGCATGCGAAGCACTCACAACCCAGCCCCCATAACGGCTCGTCGCTGCTGCGCCGGCTGCCGCCCACGAGGCGGTGGAGCAATCCGTGCAGCCAGTCGGCGCAGGTGCAGGGGTGAATAGGCTCCGTCGCGTCCGGGCGGAGCTGGTGGTAGCCGCCGTAGACCTTCACTGGCGACCACTCCGGCACGACGGGCAGCGGCGGCGGTGCCAGTCCGGCGAACTCGCCCGCTCCGTAGACGACCTTGCCGCCGACCAGGGTGAGCAAGGACTCGATCCCCTTGATGTCCTCCTCGGGGACCGAAAAGTAGTCGGCCGATAGCACGGCCAGGTCCGCCAGCAGGCCCGCGGCGATGGCCCCTTTGCGGTCCTCCTCGCCGGAGAACCAGGCGCTGCCCAGGGTGTAGCGGCGCAGTGCCTCGGCGCGCTCCAGGCGGTTCGCTTCGGAGTAGAGCGGCGTGCCGCCGACCGTCTTACCAGCGACCATCCAGTAGAGCGACACCCACGGGTTGTAACTGGCGACGCGGGTCGCGTCGGTGCCCGCCCCCACCGGGATGCCCAGCTGCAACATCTTCACGATGGGCGGCGTCTGGCGGGCGGCGGCGGCGCCGTAGCGGTCGATGAAATACTCGCCCTGGTAGGCCATGCGGTGCTGCACGGCGATGCCGCCGCCCAGCGCCCGCACGCGCTCCAGGTTCCGCTCCGTCACCGTCTCGGCATGGTCGAAGAACCAGCGCAGCCCGGCGAACGGAACCTCCCGGTTGACGGCCTCGAACACGTCGAGGAAGCGGCTGATCGACTCGTCGTAGGTAGCGTGCAGTCGGAACGGCCAGCGGTGCCGGGCCAGCAGGCGCACGACCTCGGTCAACTCCGGCTCCAGCGCGGCCGGCAGGTCGGGCCGGGGCTCAAGGAAGTCCTCGAAATCCGCCGCCGAGAAGACCAGCATTTCGCCCGCCCCGTTCATGCGGTAGAAGTCGCTCCCTTCGCCAGGGCGAGTCATCTGCACCCACTTCGCGAAATCGTCCAGCTCTTGCCCGGGGCGCTGGGTGAACAGGTTGTAGGCGACGCGGACGGTCACCTCGCCGCGCCGATGCAGCTCCTCGATGACCTGGTAATCGTCGGGATAGTTCTGGAAGCCGCCCCCGGCGTCGATGGCACTCGTGACTCCCAGCCGGTTCAATTCCCGCATGAACTGTCGGGTGGAGTTCATCTGCCACTCGGGCGGTAGTTTGGGCCCCTTCGCCAGCGTGGCATAGAGGATGCTGGCGTTCGGCCGGGCGATCAGCAGACCGGTCGGGTTGCCGTGCCGGTCGCGCTGAATCTCGCCGCCGGGCGGGCTGGGCGTGTCCTTCGTGTAGCCGACGGCTCGCAATGCTGCCCCATTCAAGAGCGCCCGGTCGTACAGGTGGAGGACAAAGACCGGCGTGTCCGGGCTGACGGCGTTGATCTCGTCGAGGGTCGGCATACGGCGTTCGGCGAACTGGAACTCGGTCCAGCCACCCACGACGCGCACCCACTGCGGCGGCGGCGTGCGCTGGGCCTGCTCGCGCAGCAGGCGCAGGGCGTCGGCCAGCGACGGCACGCCGTCCCAGCGCAGCTCCAGGTTGTAGTTGAGGCCGCCGCGGATCAGGTGCAGGTGCGAATCGTTCAGACCGGGGATGACCGTCCGGCCCCCGGCGTCAATCACGATCGTTGCCGGCCCGCGCTGTCGCAGGATCTCGTCATTGGCACCCGTGGCAAGGATTTTGCCACCCGCAATCGCGACCGCCTCGACGAACGACGGCACGCTATTGGTGGCGACCTTCGCGTTGTAGAGCACGATGTCGGCCGGCATGGGCTCCTCCTTCTCACGAGGCAAAAGGAAAAAGGTAAAAGGAAAAAGTAGGAGCGGATCGCCTGTGTCTTCTTTTTGCCTTTTTCCTTTTGCCTTTTTCCTTTCATGGGGCGGTTACTTGTGCGCGGTCGTGGGAGCCGGAACGCGGTATTCGGGGAACTGCGTCGCCGCAACGCCGTGGACCATCGTGTAGGCGTACTCGACACCCACGCCGTAGGCCCCGAAGTGGGTTTTGACGATGTCCATGACCGCGTCATACGTGTCGCGCGCTGCCCAGTCGCGCTGCCACTCGAGCATCACGGACAGCGCCGTGACAGGCCTGGCGCCCGCCTGGAGCACGCGCTTCATCGCGTTGTCGTGAGCGAGTTGGCTGACGTCGCCGCAGCAGTCCTCGACAACGTAGACCTCGTAGCCGTCGTGGATGGCCTGCACGGTCGGCAGCGCGACGCACGTTTCGGTCCACAGGCCGGCGAGCACGATCTTCTTGCGCCCGCTCTTCGCGACGGCGGCGACGAAGTTCTCGTCGTCCCACGAGTTCATGCTGGTGCGCTCGATCGGCGTCTGTTTCGGGAAGACGGCCTGGATCTGGGGCCACATGTTGCCGCTGAAACTCCTGGTTTCCACGGTGCTGAGAACCACGGGGACGCCGAAGACCCGGGCGGCCTTCGACAAGGCCACGTTGTTGTTGATGATCGCCTGGCGGTCGAAGTTGGCGACGCCAAAGAGCATCTGCGGCTGAAGGTCGATCAGCGTGACGACGCAGTTGTCGGGCGTCAGCAGCCCCTTTTCGCTGCGCTTGGCGCGGCCGGACGGTTGCGACATGACATTCTCCTTGGAAAAAGTTGGAAACCGCAAACGGCCGGGGCCGGCGGACGCGCCCTCGCCCCGGCCTGGGGAGTTCACCGCGCCGCGGCGGCCCGTCGCCGTCGGCCACTCAGCAGGTAGATCTCCGATCGCACCTCGGTCAGTGGGTCGCCCGCCGAGTCGATCCCATCTACCCGTGGTATTGGGTCGAAGATGATCTTCCGCCGTTCCGGGGCCAGTTCGTCCACGCGCTCCCTGATGGTGAGGGTGCCCAACTCCGCCTCCGGCCGGGTCTCCGGCCAGAGGGCGGTGGAGTCGGTGACCTCATCGCCCGCCTCGGCCAACTGCACCAGCACGCGGAACCGCGCCGGCCCTCTGGCCAACCGCTCCGACAGCTCGGCGGCGAGGAAGTCGGCCGGCTTCTTCTCCGCCTGCTCGGGAGTCAGGAACTCGGTCCCGGCTTCGGGGCGGAGGCGGAACCGGCCGAACCGGCTCCGGCCATCCGCGTTCGTGAACTTGAACGCGGTCACGGCGAAGTACGACTGCCGCACGTAGCTCGCGGGGGTCGGCTTCGGGGCCTCGACGAAAGTCTTCGCCGCCGGGTGAGCGGCCAGGAATGCCACCATGGGCGGTGGGGTGGGGGCGCCCGGCCCGCTCGCCGCCGCCCGCAGAAACTCCAGGAACTCCTCGCCGGTCCGCACCGGGAACCCGTTGTGCGAGTGCGCCACGATGTCCGTGTGGACATGCTCGGCCAGGTGGAAGCGGACCGCCACCCCCTGCGGTCCTGCCCCCTTCGGGTCGTTGTCGGCAATGGTCGGCATCCCCCCCGACGCCGAGAAACGGACGGTGACCGGGGTGGACGGCCGGGCGGCGTGCGGGGCCCGCGTCAGTTTCACCGCGTCGGGGGAGGGAGTGAAGATCCCGGAATACATCAGGCCCTTGGCATGGGCGGGCCGGAAACCGGGGTGTACTCCCCCGGACAGTTTATCGAGAACGTCGAGCAGGTCCATGACGAGCGCGGACGACATGACGTGAATCTCCAAATCGTGGTGAAGGCGAGTGGCAGGTAATCTCTTCCCCCCTCGCCCCTGTACTCGGGGGCGAGGGGAGGCTTATTCCTGCCGCTCGCCCAAGTGAAGTCGAAACCGGACAACCATTCGGACAGCCACCTGCTGCCGGAATTCGGCAGGATTGACAGCAACGAGTCATCGCGCTGGGATCACCTGCAGCACCGCCTTCCCGTGGGCCGGTTTGTGCCGGTAAGCCTGCCGCGCGTCGGCGAGCGGGGAAACGGCGCCAACGATCGGGCGGATCACACCTCCCTCGATCAGCCGTGTGATTGCCGCCAGCTGCAGCCGGTTCGGCTCCACGATGAAGAACGCGGCACGGGTGCGCTCGTCGGCGGTCCGTTCCCCGGAAGCGGCAATGGTCACCATCCTGCCGCCGGGCTTGAGCACGCCCCAGGATCTCTCCAGCGTCTCGCCGCCGACCGTGTCGAACACCACGTCCATGTCCCGGACGACGTCTTCAAACCGCTCGGCCCGGTAGTCGATCACCGCGTCGGCCCCGAGGCCGCCCACGAAGTCAAGGTTAGCGGCCGAGGCAGTGCCCGTCACCCGCGCGCCGCGCCAGCGGGCGAGTTGCACGGCAAAGACGCCGACACCCCCGGCGGCGCCGTGGATCAGCACGCCCAGGTCGGGATCCAGGAGAGTTCCGTGGGGGTGACAGCGGCCGCGTGGACCCGGACGAGCACCTCGCCCGCTCCGGGCCGCGGCATCGGCGCGTCCTCGTAAACCAACCCCTCCGGGCCATCGCGGCCGTGAATCCGGATCGCGTTCATGCCGTGAACCCCCCGTCAATCGTCAGACTCGCGCCAGTACCGCCGTCATTCAAACGTACTTCGAGGGTTTTCGGTGCGACGAAACGGCCCGCACCCAGGATCAATTCGGCGCCGCTCGCCCGGTAGTGATCCAGGTGCATGGCAATCAGGCCATCGACCATGTCGCGTTTGCGCTGGCGCACACCCCCCCAGGTCGATCGCGGTCGCCCCCGTCACCAGCCCGAACTTCGCCGCATGGTGGACCAGGTCTGCTATTTTTGCGCTCCAGATTTCGTTCTTGCTCGGCAGACAGTTGACGTTCGGGCAGGAGCCGCCGATCCATTTGCGTTCCACGACGGCGGTCCGCCTCCCTGACCTGGCCAGGTGCCAGGCCAGGAGCTTCCCGCCCGCGCCACTGCCCAGGACGACGATTTCATACTGTTCGGGTTGAGACATGCTCATCCTTTCCGGTAGTGAGAATGATGTTGGCAAACCCGGCCGCACCGCGCTCTGGCTGTTTGCCATGATGTCCTCCCTTTAGGTTGAATACCTCTCACCGGGGGATACCGCCGGGGCAGGGAAGCCTTACACGACAATCCGGCCGTCGCACGTTCGTCCTCCCGTCCGCCGTTGCACACCTAAGCGTGGCGGGTGGACAGCAGCCGGGATAAAATCGAGAGCGAGGGCAATTGCCCCTTTCTCTCGGTTGTTCGCCATGACCGAAGGCCACACCACTGCCGTCGTGCAGCGCTACCTCGACCTACTGGCCGGGGATACGCCCGCCGAGCCGGTCATCCGGGCGCTCCTGGAGCGGTCCACCCGCCGACTGCAACTGCTGTGCGCCAATCTCTTGCACCGGGGCTACCCGCGGTTGACCCGACCGCCGTTGAGCTTGCAGCCGGACGAAGTGCTCGGCGGCGTGGTGGAACGGCTGCTCAAGGCCATCCGCGCGATTCGGCCGCAGACCGTGCGTCAGTTCTTCGCCCTGGCCAACCAGCACATGCGCTGGGAGCTGAATGACCTGGCCCGCCGCTTAGATGAACAGCCCCACGCGGCGGAGTTGCGCGAAGGGTTGGTGTCCGCACCGGAGAGTAGTGGCTCTGGTCTCAGCCCCAACGCCCGGCGCATGTTGACAGCGATCGAGGGCCTTCCCGAGGACGAGCGCGAAGTCTTTGGCCTGGTGCGCATTCAGGGCATGAGCCAGGCCGAGGCGGCGGCATTGCTGGGCGTGTCGGCGAAAACGATCCAGCGGCGTCTGAATCGCAGTTTGCTGCTGCTGACCGAAGCGCTGGCCGACCTGGGAGGGCCGCACGGCGAGGGTTAAGAGGCGGAGGATCAGCTATGCCTGAGGAAAGGCGCATCCGGCAGTTGCTGGAGGAGATGCTCGACTCGAAGCGCACCCCCGAAGAACTCTGCGCAGGGAACCCCGACCTCCTGCGCGAAGTCCGCGCACGTTGATGCGCCTTCCGAGCGCAACCCTCACGCCAGCCGCTCCGCGATCTGCGCCATGGTGATCCGCCGCTCCGCCGGAGCGACGGCCAGAGCCAGACGGAGGACGTCGGCGAAAGGTTCCGGAGTCTCGGCAAGTTGGCGGGTCAGATCTTCCCGATCGATGCGATGGAGCAATTCCAGCAGATTGCCCTCCTCGGGGCGGGCACGCCGGTCCGTCGCCAGTTCGTACAGCATCACCCCGAGGGAGAATACGTCGCTGGCCGGCGTCGCCGGCTCACCGCGGGCCTGCTCCGGAGCCATGTAGGCCGGCGTGCCCGAAATGCCGCCGGCCGAGCTGGGATCCCAGAGGCCCGTCTCCTCTCCCTGCACCGGCGCCGAGCTGCGCCGAGCCATGCCGAAGTCCACGACCTTGACCGTGCCCGCTGGCGTCACCAGGACGTTGGCCGGCTTCAGGTCGCCGTGGACCACCCCCTGAGCATGTGCGGCCGCGATTCCCAGCGCGATTTGCCGGCCGAGCGCGGCGGCCTGCTCCGCTGCCATGAGCCCTTCCCCCAGGAGTTGGGAGAGCGGTCGGCCCGCCACGTATTCCATGACGATCATGGGGGCGCCCAGGCTCGAATCGACGGCATGGATGATGCACACATTGGGGTGGCTCACAGCGGCCGCCGCCCGGGCCTCGGCCAGGAGGGTTGCCGCGGGCACCGGACCGCCGGGGCAGAGGACTTTCAGGGCCACCTCCCGGTCGAGCGTGAGGTCGCGGGCGCGGAACACGGTGCCGAACGATCCGCCGCCGAGTTCCGCCTCGACTCGGTACGGGCCGATCACGCGGTTGGGCCCCAGCTCCCGGCTGGCATCCAGCGCCGGCTCCCCGCGCTGCCACTCCCCCGGGCACAGCCCTCCCATCTGGAGCCCTTCGAGCACGCGGAGAATCTCCTGAGTGTTCCGCCCCACCGTAAGGCTGTGAACCACCTGGTACTGGAGAACCCCGTTGGGGTCGATGAGGAACAGCCCGCGCAGTCTCTGGCCAGCCCTCCGCATTGACCGCGGCCTTCACGTCGTTGTTCAGGTACGCCACGGGATTGCGCTCCGGAGCCTACTTCGGCAGG
>DASPXY010000218.1:0-2455 GCA_035637055.1 Gemmataceae bacterium
CGATGGCAAGCGCATGATGGAGCAATGAGCCCGGAGATCTTGAGAGGCGGCCTGACCTACGTTTCGACGCGAGCAGCGTGCTGTCGCAGGCCGCGCGTTCGACGAGTTGCGGGCGAGCGGATCGATTCGGCCAGATAGGGAACAGGCCCTGCGATCATCCAAGACCGAGACACTTCCCCGACTTCCCCGCCGAGGACTCCGAAGACGGGGCTTATGGCGCTATAATAATTGCGGTTCTTGCGGGTTCGGAGTGGGTATCCGCCGGGGCGCGGCGGGTGAACGTGCCGTATCCGGTGGTGTTCGTGAACCGAGTCGACGTGCTTGGCGGCGCTCGGCCCTGGGCGGGGGTGGAGGAAAGGATGGCTGGAGTCCGCGCGGTTGCCCGAAGAGCTGTTTGCGCCTGCCGTGAGGCCGGCAGCGCCATGAGTGGTTCCCCCGACGCGGAGCAGTTCCTCGTCCGCACTGGCCGACGGATCACCTCAGGCGGGAGTCGCCGGATGGTCTCCCGAAGAGGGGCTCAGCCATGACGGCTTTTCGTCGTATCCCCTCTCCCCTACACCTCTTCCTCAGGGCCCTGGTGATCTACTTTCTCGCCGAAGGAGCCGTGATATTGCTTGCCCCCGTAATACTGGGGGGCATGTACGATGTCGGCGCCCTGATCGTGATTGACCTGGTGGATGATGTTCTGTTGCTGGTGCTGAGTGCGCCGTTCCTGTGGTTCCTTGTGATCCGCCCGCTGCGCGGCACCGCGGTGCGGGAACAGACGCGGGCGGCGACCGTTGTCGCCCATGCCCGTGACGGGATCGTCACCATCAACGATCAGGGCCTGGTGGAGTCGTTCAATCCAGCGGCGGAACGCATCTTCGGCTATGGGGCAGAAGAAGTGTTGGGTCGGCTGGTGACTGGATTGGCGCCTGAACGGTACCGAGACGCGCATCGACGGGGACTGGAGATGATGCGGAACGTGAGTCCTTCTCGCACTATCGAGCGAACCCTTCTCGAGGTGCAGGGGCTGAGGAAAGACGGCAGGGAAGTTCCCTTGGAGCTTTCCCTGGCTACCTGGAGGGTCGCAGAAGGAACATTTCATACTGCCGTCGTGCGTGACATCACCGAACGCAAGCAGGCGGAAGAGGCGGTGCGGGCGCACACGAGTCAGCTCGAGGCGGTTCGAGCAGTTGCCGCGGAGATCACGCGGGAGCTGGAGCTGAGCGTTGTCCTGAACCTCCTCACCCGGCGTGCGGCGGAGCTGCTTGGCGTGAAGAGCGCCACCCTGTTGCTCTGGGACGAGCAGATCCAGCAGCTCTGCCCGCGAAGCTGGTATGGGTTCGGCGACCGGTTCAAAGCCATCAAGCTCCGACTCGGCGAAGGGTTCGCGGGGGTCGTCGCGCAGCAGCGTCAGGGAATGATCGTCCACGACTACTCGGCCTCGCCGCATGCCCTTTCTGAGATCTCGGAGATGCTCGGAAGGAGCGCCGTCGTTGGCCAATCCCTGCGGTATCGCGATCGTCTTCTCGGCGTCATCCTCCTCAGCAACCTGGGCACCGAGCGGGTATTCACCGAGCAGGATCTCGAGACCCTTGGTCTCTTCGCCGACCAGGCGGCCATCGCCATCGAGAATGCCCGGCTGTACGAGGAGGTCCAGTCGCTGGCGGTCCTGCAGGAACGGCAGCGGATCGCCCGCGAGATGCACGATAGCTTCGCCCAGACCCTGGGCGTGCTGCACTTGCAGCTCCTCAGGGCCCGGGAGAACTGCCCCCCGACCGATGCCCGGCTCACGGCTGTGCTGGGTGAGATGGCCGCCACCACCGAGCACGCGTATGACGAGTTACGGCAATCCATCTTCGATCTGCGGACGATGGTGTCCCGCGGGCTGGGGTGGATCCCGACCCTGACCGAATACCTGCACGAGTTCAGCGCGAGGACCGGGATTCCGGTGCGGCTCGAGGCCGCCGACGAATTGCCGGCCCGCCTGCCGCCCGCCACGGAGGTGCAGCTCATCCGGATCATCCAGGAGGCGCTGGCCAATGTGTCCAAGCACGCCGGGGCCGACCAGGCGCGAGTCCGCCTGAGGCCCGAAGGGCGGTGGGTGCGGATGACCATCGAGGACGATGGGCAGGGCTTCCAGCCCGAAGTCTTGGCCGCGACGAAGCGGGACCACTTCGGGCTGGAGGCCATGCGCGAGCGGGCCGAGAGCCTGGGCGGGAAGCTGGAAGTTGATTCGGCCCCGGGGCGGGGCACGCGGATCGTGGCCATGCTGCCGCTGGAGGCGTAGCGTGACCGGCGATCCCCCCATACGGATCCTGGTCGTCGATGATCATGCCCTCTTCCGCAAAGGGCTGGTCAGCCTGCTGGCCGGGCAGGGGGAGTTCCAGGTAGCCGGTGAGGCCGCGAACGGCCGGGAGGCGCTCAGCAAGGCCAGAGAGTTGATGCCGGATGTCATACTGATGGACATCTC
>DASPXY010000219.1:0-10756 GCA_035637055.1 Gemmataceae bacterium
TCACCTCCAGGCCACTGAGAAAATCAGCCGGCAACGGTTCGTGCAGCGGCTTCGGTGCCAGTGCTTGCTCAATGCGGTACTCGAAGGCGCGCAGCAAGCATCGGTGGACCGGGTCAGTCCCTCCAGGCACGTGGCCCAGCCAGGGGTGTATCGCAGGCGGCAGCTCGTTCAGGATAGCTTCCGCCTGCCGGTACAGTGCGCGGCAGGGTTCCGCCGCACCCAGACGGGCGAGAGCAAAAGCGAAAATCAGGTCGGTGTAGGCGACGTTGGGGTTGTCGCCAGCGTTCCATTCACGGGCCAGGTCGCGCAGGCGCAGCAACCGGCCGACGTGTCCTTGCTCGCTCACGGGGATGTCTCCGCTGAGGAAATCCTGGGGGACGAACTTCATTCTGGACAGGCATCACTGTCTTGTCTACGCCTACCACAGTTGCCGAGTTGGCCGACCGAAGCGCTGTTGCGAGCCGGAGGAACAATGCTCAACCTGCGAGAGAAGGTTACCGTCGTGACCGGAGCAAGCCGCGGCGCTGGCCGGGCCATCGCCCTTGTCCTTGGTGAAGCCGGCGCAACTGTCTACGTCACCGGCCGCAGCACTCGGGACGGACCGACCACCGACGGCCTCCCCGGAACCATCGACGACACCGCCGAGGCCGTCATCGCGCGTGGAGGGGTCGGTGTCGCGGTTCGCTGCAACCACACCGACGACGCACAGGTGCAGAACCTGTTCGAGCGCGTCGGGCGCGACCAAGGGCGGCTCGACCTGCTGGTGAACAATGCGTGGGGCGGCTACGAACAGCACGACCCGCGACAATTCGTCAAGCCATTCTGGGAGCAGCCGCTGCGGCACTGGGACGGCATGTTCACGGCTGGCGTGCGAGCGCACCTGGTCACCAGCCGTTTCGCCGTCCCGTTGATGCGGCCCGGGAGCCTGATCGTCTGCACGACCGCCTGGGATCGCGAGCGCTACCTCCGAAACCTGTTCTACGATGTCGCCAAGGCAGCGGTGAATCGTCTGGCATGGGGGATGGCCCGCGAACTGCGGCCGCACGGCATCGCCGCCGTCGCCCTCGCCCCGGGATTCATGCGCACCGAGCGCGTCCTGGCGGCGCACGCACAGAAGCCGTTCGACCTGAGTGTGACCGAATCTCCGGAGTACCTGGGGCGAGCGGTGGCAGCCCTGGCGAGCGACTCCGGCGTGATGAGCAAGTCGGGACGGGTACTGACAGTGGGTGAACTGGCGCGGGAGTACGGCTTCACCGACGTGGACGGCCGGCAGCCCCCACCCTTCGAGTTGCCGGGAGACTGATACGCCCGGAGCCGGCGTTATTCGTTGCCTCCCAGCTGGACCAGGAAGGCCAGCTGCTCCAGCTGCACCGTCAGGTCCACCGAGACCAGACTGACGTGCGGCGGCAGACGTAGCACGATCGGCGCGAAGTTCAGCACCCCGCGAATCCCCGCCGCCACAAGTGTGTCGGCGACGCCCTGCGCCACCTCGGCAGGGACCGTCAGCAACCCCAGTTCGGCGCCCGTCGCGGCAACCACTGCGGGCATGGTGTCGGGGCTGTGAACCTCCAGGTCGTCGATGCGCTGACCGATCTTGCCGGCGTCGGCGTCGAAGAGGGCGACGATGCGGAAACCCTGCTGCTGGAAGCCACGGTAGCGCAACAGCGCCCGCGCCAGATTGCCGGCCCCGACGACCACCACGCGCCATTCGCGATCGATGCCAAGTTTGCGGCGGAGCGCCGCGATCACGTCCTGCGTGGGATAGCCGACGCCAGGGTGACCGAGGTTGCCGAGGTAGGCCAGATCCTTGCGCACCTGGGCATCGGTGATGCCAAGGGCCTCGCCGAGCTGGCTGCTGGAGATGGTCTTGGTGCCGGCGCTGTGAAACTGTTCGAGATGGCGCAGATAGAGACTGAAGCGGCCAACGCTGGCGCGCGAGAGCGGCCGCTCGCCGTCGGTGCCGCTTCGAGGTTCGGAAGGGGGGTCGGCTTTGCTCATGCTGCTCTGTGGGGCCTCCGCTCCCGGGCGGCGCCCGCTGGTCCCGCCGCCCCTTGTTCTCGAAGTCTAACGGTTGCGGCGCGGCCGGTCAAGGTAAGAGCGAGCAGACAGCCCCAAAAGCCCCTAGCGGACGGTGTCGCAAGTCTTCTGGCATCAATGACTTATCACACGACTTGCGCCACCTTTCACCAGGACGGCGCCTCCGCTGGCGCTAATACAGAGTGGTTTCGGTCGCGCTGGGAAGTGGGCTTGGGCTTGCGGCTGGGAGTGCGGTCACCTCAACCCCGGATCTCGGGGCACAGCACCTGTGGCCGTGCCAGTGGCCGCACGGCCGACACCAACAGCAACCGGTCGTCAACAACGTCGCGGCAAGCATCAACCCGAGACCAAGAGTACGCCACCCCATTGACAGGACTCCCTCAGTCGGCGGCCCGAAAACCCGCCGCTCGGCTGGACACGACTCCAGGCCGCAGCGCTGGGTTCCACCGTTGACCCACCAGATATGGAAGTTGAGCAAGCGCCGTGCCGGGCGGCACCTTCCCGGCAGCACCCGGTCTAAACGTCATTCCCCAGAGAGATTCCGTCAAGGCGATCCCGTCGGACGGTCTCGCGCCGCGAACGGCGCTCTGTAAGAAAGGAGGTGCCGTTGTAAGAGTTGCCGGCGCTACTTCCCCCGCTGGGCCAACCGTCGCAGAGCGGCCCGCGCGTCCTCGGTCAGGCGAGCGCCGGGCGCCCCCTCGGCCCAGGCACGCAGCACCGCCCGCGCCTCGGGTGTGCCGGCCAGTTCCAGCGCCTGGACGGCACGGATCAACCGCACCGCATCGGGTGTTGGCGAGCGCCGCAGCGCGTCGAGCACCTGCTGTAACCGTCGGCTGACTTCGAGCGATGGCTGCGCCGCGAGCGCTTCCTCGACGACCGGCGTCGCAGTCTCGCCCGCCTCGCACAATGCCTTGAAGGCCGCGTCACGCACCCGGAAATTCTTGTTGTCGAGGTCGGCGATCCACTGCAGCAACCGGCCACGATCCGAGGGCGCTACCGGGCTGACCTTCTCCCGGAGCATCCGGCTCGCACTCTCCGAATCCTCCGCAAGCGCCCAGATCGCCCGGTATGCCTGCGCTGCATCTGTTGAGATCAGGTCCGCCCAGAGCGCCGCCGCCGTCGGTCGCGCTCCCGCCGCCGGCACTGGCCGCAGATCCCACAGGTACGCCTGGGCATCCCTGCCACACGAAAAAACCGTCCGGCCGCCGGGGCCGAAGGCGACGCAGGACACGCCTCCCTCGTGGCCGTTCCGCCGCAGTACCTCCTTGGCGGTGACGGTCTCCCAGACGCGCACGGCATTGTCGCCGCTGCCAGTGAGGAGCCATTCGCCATCGGCCGAGAACGCCAGGGTATTGACGCGGTACTCCGTCGCTTCCAGGGGCATTCGCCAGGGCCTTCCCTTGATCGCATCGACGGCCCGGAACCGTTTGCGCTGCGCCCCGGTGCGCGCGTCGTGCAGCGTCACGTGGCCATCGTACAGGCCCAGTGCCAGCAGACGGCCGTCGGGCGTGAACGCGATGCTCTCGACGACATTGAGGTAGCCCTCACCGCTCCGCACATCGAGCGCCACCCGACTGCGTTCCTTCCCGGTGGCGGCGTCCACAAAGGCCAGGTGCGGACCGCCCGGCCCGAGCGCCACCGTCGCGCCATCCGGGGAGAACGCAACGCTCGCCCCGCGTCCCCGCCAGCGCAATTTGCCCTCCGGTATATCGTACATGCGGATCGCGTAGTCGCCGTCGTGGATGAGCAGCCGCCGGCCGTCCGGGCTGAACAGCAATTGCGGAGTGGAGAGATCGGGTTTCTCCTCCCAGCGATAGACGCGCGCCAACTCGCCCGAGGGGACCTCCCAGAGTTCGACGGTGCCGGACGCCAGCGCAGCCGCCAGACTCCTGCCGTCAGGCGTAAAGGCCAGCCCCGTCACCGCTGGGCCCTCGCGGGTGAGCGTGCGCAGCACCTTTCCGCTCGCCGTGTCCCAGAGGTCGAGTCGGCCGCGGGCATCGCCGAGAGCGGCGATGCGGCCATCGCGCGACAAGGTCGCCGGAACCCGGCCGAGGTAACGCTCGGGTTCGCGCAGTTCTTGCCCCTTCGCATCCCAGAGCCGGACGAGACCGTCATCCCCTGTCGTGAGGAGGGGCCCGTCCGCAAGACTGTGAACCGCCGTCACGTTGCCCGCCGTCTTGAGCGCGGGCAGTTCCTTGCCCGTCGCAAGATCCCAGCGGTGGGCCAGCCCGGCGACGGTCCCCAGGAGCAGCACCTTGCCGTCGGTCGAGAAGTTGAGCCGATATTCGCCGTAGCGCGACTTCCCCTCCTGGGGCCATGCCGATCCGGGCAGAGGAAAAGACGTCTGTAATTTGCCACCTGGCAGCTCGCGGATCTGGATCGATTTGTTGACGCGATCGACCAGGGCCAGCAGCTTGCCGTCGGGCCGGAAGGCGACGCCATTCTCGATGCCGTTCCACGCCGCCGCCACCTCCAGCCGGAGGACGACCTTGCCCGTCTGCGTCTCGCCGAGCAAGATCTCCTTGCTCTCGTCCGCGCAGACGTACCAGCGGCCGTCCGGAGAGAGGAGGGAGATGTGCTCTGCCGGGACAATGTGCATTTCCTTGCGGGCGGCGAGATCCCAGAAGCGAACCTTGTCGCCGTCGGTCAGGGCAAACTGCTTGCCGTCCGGGGTGAAGCAGCAGCAGGAATAGGCGCGCCGGTTCTCCTTGAAGCGCAGGATTTCCTTGCCGGTTTGCAAGTTCCAGACACAGGCGAAGGTCGAGCCGCGGACATATCCGAGGTGGCGTCCGTCCGGCGCGAAGATAAGCCCCGGACAGACGAAGGTGGAGCCCTCCTCGCAGGGAAAATGGTGCAGCCGCCCGCCGGTTGCCAGATCCCAGACAATCACCGAGCGGCCGGCGGCCGTCGCGAGCCACTTCCCGTCGTCAGAGAGGGCCGCGTTGCCGATGCCGGCGCCGTGCCGCAGCCGAGCGCTCCCCAGGCGCGTGAGTGCGCCAGGCGGTAGAGGGTCACGCAGCCGTTCAGCCGGCGCAGGCGGCTTTCCAGCGAGTGCGGGCTTCGCCACTCCTGCCTTGTCGCCGGGGCCGGCAGTCGCGGGCTCGCGGACGGCAAGGGCCCTGCCAACCACCACACCCAAAGCGAGAGTGAGGATCGCGAAAATCTTCAAACGGGTGGCGGCGGTGGACTGCATGAGCCCCTGGGCCAGCGCGAGGGCCTGCGGTGCGGTGGTGACGGCGTGACCGGCGGCGAGTCCAGTCGCGGCCTGAACCGTGGCGGCGATGAGGGGCGCGCCAATCGCACTCGCCGCCGGGACGAACAGTGCCGCGGTCAGGGCGGCAGGTAGGGTCAGCCCACGACGGCCGAGACGGGCGCGTAGCAGGTTCCGCGCCTCCTCCAGCCGGCTCTTGAGGATCGACGCCGACCAGCCCAATCGTCCGGCGGCCTCGTCGCGCGCCAGGCCCTCCAAGCAGCAGAGGACCAGGGGCGCACGGTACTTCTCGGGCAATCGGGCCAGTTCTTCGTCGAGAGCGGTCTGCGCCTCGCGCAGCGTGATGTCGGCCAGAGGATCGACCGCCGGCGGCTGAGGGATACTACTTTCGCGGCAGCGGCGGCGAGCGGCACAGGTTTTCGCCTTGAGGGCCACCCGTCGCGCGATGGCGTAGAGCCAGCTACCGAGCGACTCTTGGTTGCGGACAGAGGACGCCTTGCGGGCGAGCACCAGAAAAACGGCCTGGAAGGCATCGTCCGCGTCGTGGGCATTGCCGAGGACGCGCCGGCAGACGCCGAGGACCATCGGCCCGTGGCGGCGCACGAGCGCCTCGAAGGCCGCCTCATCGCGCTGGGCGACGAAGCGGCCCAATAATTCCTGGTCGGAAAGAGGGTTGGCGCTGTCCCCCGCCAACCTGCGTACCTGCTTCAGCAATATGGTCGCCGGTCCGGTCGTCATGGCGTGTACCTCCGGGGCCTTCGTTTTATCTATCTGATAGAGCCCCGAAACGCCAGCACGGCGGAACATCGGCGCAAAATCATCGCGATTTTTTCAGCGATACTCGTGGAACGGCACGCCGAGCACGAGCCGTGTCCCGGCGGTGATCGGCGTGACGCCATGCTTGACCGGCTGCAGCCCGTAGGCGCCGCCGATCTTCACCAGCCGATCGCGCGTGCAGAACAATAGCGCGTCGCCAAGCCCGGCCGCAATTTCGCGGCGACGGGCCTTTTTGCCTTCCGGCACATCGCAAAACAGGAAGTCGCCGCCGCGGAAACCATCCGCCTGTGGGTCCGACGGGTCGGCGCGCGGGCTGAGGACTACTGCCATCTGAATTGGGAAAAACACAGCGCCGCGCAAATCGCGGTGCAGCGCGTTGAAGCCGCCGGGGCCGTACTTGAGCAGGACCGGCGTCGGCGTGGTCTGGCCGGCGGCGCGGCAGTCTTCGCGGAAGGCGTCCCACTCCGGCGGGTAGCGCTCCGGCTCGCCCAGCAACCGCTGCCAGCCGTTCGCGATGCACGCCACATGCGGATACACGGCCCGGCGCAAGCGATCCACTACCTCGGGGATCGGCGCCTGGAAATAACGGTAAGTGCCCTGTCCGAAGTCTGGCCGATCCATGCCAACCGTCTTGGCGAACAGAGCATCGTCGTCGAACATGCGGCGGAGCGCCTCACAGGTCGCAGCGTCGAGCAATTTGGAAATCAGCAGGCAGCCGTCGCGCGTCAGCCGCTCGTCGAGGCGGTGCCAATCGAGCGTCGCCAGCCGGTTCCCCCAGCCATCGTTTGCAGCCTCGGGCGGAGTGACAGCCTGCTCTGCGGCGGTGGTTCGCTCTGCGGTGGTCTGCGGCAGTTGCTCGGGGCCTGCCAGCAGGCGATACGCCTCCAGTTGCTCGACATAGGTGGCATTGTCCGAGGCGTACCGGACGGCCTTTGTCTGGAGGGCGACCGCTTCGCGGACGGAGCCCTGACGGCAGCGCAGGGCGGCGAGGTGGGCGTAGGGCTCGGCGAAGGTGGGGGCGAGACGAAGCGCGGTGCGGAAGGACTCGGCGGCATCGAGTTCCTTCTGCCGCAGTTCGAGGATCGCGCCCTGATCGAGCCACAGCATCGGATTGTCGGCCTGGGCGGTAACGGCCCGGCGGATGATCTTTTCGGCCAGATCGAGATTGCCTGCGTCGGCGGCTTCCCAGGCCTCGTCCACGAGTCTGCGGGCGCGCCGCCGGTCTTTCTCTTTTTGTTTCTTGGGGTTCATCGGGTCTTCCTTCAGGCGCAGCGACAGGCTCGGTCCGTACGGGACTGCGGTCGCACGCTGCGCAACGAGTTCGTTAGGTTGAGTAAGGGACAGAGCATGGCACACCTCCCCCGTGTGGGGGTGGGACCGCTCTAACTGAGGAAGACCTGAGAGATCATTCGCATAACAGGCATTGTAAGCGGCACAGGCATTCGGTCAAGGCGTTCCGTGCGTTGGTTGGAGTCCCGCCTTTAGGCGGTTTCGGCCCGCACCGCCTAAAGGCGGGACTCCAACCAACGGGCCAGCTTCAACCTCCAACCAGGATGACCGCCGAACGCGGCGCCGCAATGTAATGATCCGCCGGCGCCAGGCGCACCGCGTCCTCTTCCTCCACGATGTCGTCGGGAGCGCCGAGGTTCGTATCGACCAGACGCCGCCAGCGCCACTGACCGTCATGCGGCGGCAAATTGAACTTCTGCCATTCCCAATGGGCGTTGAACAGGACGTACAGGTGCGGCCGGCCGTGCCAGCCGTGGAGCTGGAACGCCAGCGTGCGCTTCAGGCCCGTCCAGTCCGGATCGCCGACCTTCATGCCGTGCCAGGTCACGCGGTTGACGAACTGCTCGCGGCTCAGGGCGAAATACTTCTTGCGCAGCGCGATCATCAGCTTCGTGAATCGCAGAAGCCCCGCATGTTTCTGAGCCAGCGACCAGTCCACCCAGCTTAACTCGTTGTCCTGGCAGTAGGCGTTGTTGTTGCCCTGCTGCGTGCGGCCGAACTCGTCGCCCTGCAGAATGAACGGCACACCCTGCGAGATGAGCAGCAGCGTCAGGTAGTTTTTCATCTGCCGCTGTCGCAGGGCGTTAACATGCACGTTCTCCGTCGGCCCTTCCTGGCCGCCGTTGTAACTCAGGTTGTCGTCCCAGCCGTCGCGGTTATTCTCGCCGTTCGCCCAGTTGTGTTTCTGGTTGTAGCTAACCAGGTCGTGCAGCGTGAATCCGTCGTGGCAGGTGATGAAGTTGACCGAGTGATAAGGATGGCGCGAACTGTCGCCGTACAGGTCGAGGCTGCCGCAGATGCGCTTGGCGATGGCCGCCGCGGCGCCCGGCTCGCTGCGGATGAAGCGGCGGGCGTCGTCGCGGAACCAGCCGTTCAGCTCGGCCCAGCGACCCCAGGCGGGAAACTTGCCGATCTGCGACAGGCCGGCCGCATCCCAAGCCTCAGCAATCAGCTTCGTGCCTGCCAACACCGGATGCTCCGCGATGTGCTGGATCAGCGGCGGATCCTCCAGCACGCGGCCGTTCGAGCCGCGCCCCAGGATAGCGGCCAGGTCGAAACGGAAGCCATCGACGTGCAGTTCGCTGACCAGGTACGTCAGGCTGTCGAGGATCAGATCGCGCACCACGGGATGATTGCAATTGAGCGTGTTGCCGCAGCCCGAGAAGTTGTAATAGCGCCCTTCACGATCGAGCATGTAGTAAATGGCGCTGTCCAGGCCGCGGAAGCTGATGGTCGGGCCGTTCTCGTTGCCCTCGCAGGTGTGATTGTAGACGACGTCGAGGATGACCTCGATTTTCTCGCGGTGGAAGGCGCGCACCATCTCCTTGAACTCATGGACCTGCCGGCCGGCCTGGGCGGCGTAGGACGCCTTCGGGGCGAAAAACGACAACGGCGAGTAGCCCCAGTAATTCTTGAGCTGCTCGCCGGTGGTGGGGTTCTTGTGCGTCTGATCCAGTTCGTCGAATTCCAGAACCGGCATCAACTGCACGGCGGTCACCCCGAGCGACTTCAGGTAGGGGATTTTCTCGGTCAGTCCGAGGAAGGTGCCGGGGTCGTGGACGCCGCTCGACGGATGGCGCGTGTAACCGCGCACGTGCAATTCGTAAACCACCGTTTGCTGTAACGGTGTCGCCGGTGGGACGTCGCCTTCCCAGTCGAAGTCGTCGAGGACGATGCGGCCGCGGCGTGTCAGGCGGCCGTTGCTCTGCCCATGCGGTACGTCGGGCGACCCCCAACGATGCCCGCCGCTGATCGCCTGAGCGTAGGGGTCGAGGATGATGGTATTGGGGTTGTAGCGATGGCCGGCCCGGCTGTTGTGTGGGCCGCCGACGCGGTAACCATACAGGATGTCGGACGGCAAGCCGTGGACGAAGATGTGCCAGACGTCGCCAGTCTTGTTGATCGTCGGGTTCAGTTCGATCTCTGCCAGCGGTTCCTCCTGTCCCTGCTTGAACAGGACGAGGTGGACGCTGTCCGCGTGCCGCGAGAACAGGGCGAAATTGATGCCGTCCTGGCGCAGCGTGGTCCCGAACGGCCGGCAGTGGCCGCGACTGGTGCGGAAGTGAGGCGCCACGACGCTCGTGCCGCTCGCGGCCGTTGGTGGCAGCCTTACCAGGTCCGGAGAGGGGGCTATCTGGCCGAGCATGTGTGGCTCCTGTCTTCCCGAATTGTTCGTTGTTCGTTGTCAAGTCTGAGCGACGACAGGACACTTTGCAGTCTTTGCGAACAACGCACAATTCTTACGGAGAGGACTTCCGAGCGAACGCCACCGACCCTGGCCAAGCTCCCTTATCCCTGTATCGGAAGCGCCCCCTTATGGACATTAGCAGATAGACGCGGGGGATGCGGCGAGGTCGGCGCTTTTTTTGCAGTATCCAGCGAAAAATGATGCCGAAAAACATGTCCATGCAAATCTCGCGCCGAAGTCAGCTGTTGCCTTCCCGCTTGCGGGTTAGCAAGGAGTGCTAACCCGCAAGCGGGAAGCTACGTTGTGCGGAGGCAATTCAGGCCGAGGCGAACAGACGATAATCCAGGCGGGGGAAGATCGCATCCATGTATTCCAGCGCCTCCAGTTTGGCCACGTCGATCTGCTGGCTGTCCAGACCGTGCAGCAGGTGGTGAAAACGGTTGAGATGGTCGGTGAAACGGCGGCGGGCGTACTGCTCCGTGGTGGCGTTGGTCACGATGAAGGGCCAGTCCGACGCCTGCGCCAGCATCAACTCGCGGCCCGCCTGGCGCAGGGTGCGGTCCTCCAGACTGCCGTGAGCCAGCGATGGATGGGCCTGTACCGTCTGCCGCATGCGCACCGCCGCCTCGTGCAGCGGCCGCCACATCCACTCGGTCCGCGGATTGACCCAGTGTTCGCTGTAGCCGTTGCGTCCCCAGCTGCTCGCCGCCGGCATCGCCTTTTGCTGGATCGGGTGCGCCTCCAGATAGGAACTCGGGGTTCCCAACTCCAGGTCGCCGCCGGCAGACAGTTCGCGCAGGACGTGATAGATCCATTGCGGACCTTCAAACCACCAGTGGCCGAACAACTCCGCGTCGTAGGGCGAGACGATCGCCGCCGGGAACGGCATCCCGCTGCCGGCCCGCAGGGCGTGCTCGCGGCAGCGATGAGCGAAGTCGCGCGCGTGCCGCTCGGCCGCCTCGCTCGCCCACTCGGGCTTGTACAAGTGCTTGTTCTCCGTCTTGCCCGTGATACGGTGGTACTTGATGCCCGTA
>DASPXY010000220.1:0-5582 GCA_035637055.1 Gemmataceae bacterium
TGGAGTCAGGTACGACGCCCGTGGCGTCAACCGCACTCTGGGTGATCCCTTGGCCAATACCCTACCCCTCGACGACGGAGTGGAGCTTGGGGAGCACCTCGGGCGGTTCCTCCCGGTTCACATGCGCCGCCACCGTTCGGAGTGGCAGACCTTCATTGCCGACACCATCCGCAGTACCGTGGAGGGTCGGCGGAAAGCAAAGGGGACATTCACCATTTTTGCGGTCTACAAGACCGCAAAAATGGTGAATGTCCCCTTTGCTCGCCCGTCTTTGCAACGAGGCCGGGCACGATCCCCGGCAACCGATCCAGCGCTCACCGGCTGGGGGGCTGATTCTCACAGTGTGTGCCGAACTGAACGTTCACCACCGCACCTACGATAGGCTTGGCTGCGAACTGCCGGATGACCTGATAACCTTATGCCGGGAATGCCACGAGCGGCACCACGGGATAAATCCCCTCGCGCTGGACCGCGGCCCTTAAAGCGGCATTCGGTCTGTCTCGATGGCGCCCATGACGCCAGCCCGGAATCCGTCTCCGGTGGTCGGGAATCTGCGGGGCGGCGGCAATCCCCTTGATTCGGTCCTTCGTCGTGAAGAGGAGAGTGACGACCGATTTCGTTCTCCCAGATGAAGAAGGGAATGCGCCAATGTTGAGAAGTCTGATGCTGTCAGTAGCCGTTACCTTGGCCATCGCCCTGTCACTTGGGCGTGCCGACGAGCAACAACCCCAAGAAGCCAAGAACGAGCAGGGCATCCGCGCCGAGGTGAAGGGCACCCTCCATTTTGAAAGCGGCCGCGGTTACTTCATTTCTGTGAAGCCTGCCGACAAGGTAGGGCGAGAGACGCGCGTCTGGTTGCGGGCAGCCGAGGACAAGGATCTTGTCCGGAAACTGCAAGGGCTGGATGGGAGGGAAGTGATCGCCAGGGGGGATCTGGCGCAGATTCCGCAAGATATCGGGGCAAGCGTGCCGCCTCTGGGCATCTACCTGCGACACGGCTTTAGCATTGAGCGCGCCGGGGCGAAGTAGCGCTCATTCCAGCCCGCCGCGGCTGGCATCGGACCCGAAAAGGTGTCAGGAACTGCGCCGGAACGGCGCCGGAATGGTATTCAGCAACCCGATTTGATCCTTTGTTGGCCCCGAAAATCGGTTGCCGGCAGCATTCTCCCACGTTTTCCCGTCGTGGTCTTCCGGATCGCTCCTTTCGCGCTCTCGCGACTCCTGCGGCGACACTCCCCCTCCAGCGCGCACCACGAACGCCTGTCGAGATCGACAAGGGTGTCGGCGGGGAATGTAATGGAATCAAACGCCGGCCCGCCACTGCTTATTCTATCGCAGCGGGCACCAGCGCTACAGGGAAGTTGGAGGGCAATTCGGGTCAGTTCAGGGTTCGGCACACCATTGCGTCCCAAACCCTGAACTGGCCTCCATTCGCTGCTGGGCCGACAGCGGAAGACGGCGGGGATAAACCCCGCCGCTCGTTGAGGGGATAACGAGCCGCCGGGTTGATCCCGGCGGTTTTGGCCGCTCGTTCAAGTGTACTTGCAAGCGGTTACCGCATCAGAACAGTCCCGGGATGGGATCGGCATTGTAGATGTGGTGCGGTCGCTCCAGCTGGTCGTACCACATCGCCGTCCGCGGCACGCCCAGCGCTTCGTAGATGGTCGCCGCCAGGTTTTCCGGCGTCTGGCGTTGCGTCGCCGGATGGCCGCCGCTGCGATCGCTGGAGCCGATCACCTGCCCGCCGCGAATCCCGCCGCCCGCGAGGAACACCGTCTGCACCGCTCCCCAGTGATCGCGCCCCGGCAGACGATAATGTTGCGGCAGCGTCGAGATGCGCGGCGTGCGGCCGAACTCGCCGGCGATCACGATCAGCGTTCGCTCCAGCAACCCCGTCTGCTCCAGATCGTCCAGCAGCGCCGACACCGCCCGGTCGGTCGGTGGGAACAGGCTGTCGCGCAACCGCGGGAAAATGCTGCCGTGCAAATCCCATGTCTCGTTATTGCCGAGGTTCACCTGCACGAAGTTGACGCCCAACTCGACCAGGCGACGCGCCATCAGCAGCGACCAGCCGAAACTGTTCCGCCCGTAGCGCTCCTGCATCCGCACATCGGCATTGGTGACGTCGAAGGCCCAGCGGGTGCGCGGATCCGATAGAAGGGATAGGGCCAGTTCGCGGCTGCGGTCGAATGGACGGGCGGCGACCGGCCGTTGCCGCTCCACCGCGCCGAGCAGTCCCAGGCGCTCGTCGAGTTGGCCGCGGTTGACCCCCGGCGGGAGACTCAGGCTGGGTGCGCGGAAGATGGTGTCGTCGCGGACGTGCGGCGCCTCCGGCTGCATGGTGAAGGCGTACTCGGGATAGGCACCGTAGGTGTTTGAGCGATAGGGCGAGGCTTCGATGAACCACGGATCGCGCGCGGAGCCCATCTGGCCGCCAAACTGGCCGGGGATCGTGCGTCCCGTTCGGTGGACGATCCTTTCCGGCAGGACGGCGGCTGCCGGGAGGATGCCGCGGCGCGGCGTCACCTGACCGGCGATGGCGGCGATCGACGGCCAGTCCGACGGCGTCGGCATGTTGCCGCTGAAACCCGGCGGCAGCGGCGTGCGGCCGGTGAGCATGATCGCGTGTCCCTCGGAGTGGCCGTTGGAGGGGTGGGACATCGAGCGGACCAGCGCCCACAACCGGCTGCGGGCGGCGAGGCGCGGAAGGTGCTCGCAGATCTGGATGCCGGGCGTACTCGTGGCGATGGGGCGGAACTCACCGCGGATGCCGTCGGGAGCGTCGGGCTTCAGGTCGAAACTGTCGAGCTGCGACAGGCCGCCCGAGAGGAAGATGTAGATGACTGAGCGGGCGCCGGAGGCTGGTTGCTGGGTGTCCGCCGACACGCCGCTGATGAGGGATTCGCCGAGCAGGCCGGTAGTCAGGCCGCCGATGCCGAACTTCAGCAAATCCCGACGGTCGCTGCGATGCATCATCGCGATTCCCCCAGGCAAACCTCGACTCCAAGCGATTGTCGCGCCAGGCTGAGGGGCAGTCAAGGGAAATGCGTTAGGAGTCGCCGAGCCGCGCGGTTGCGCTTGGCAGAGCCGCCGGCACGCGTAAAATAAGGCGAGATGATTTCGCGAAGAGCGTTTGGCGGGCATTTTCTGGGACGCGAGAAGTCATGGTAAAACTAGACGCCACCGCCGTCGCCCAGCAGGCGGTCCGACTGGACCTGCTCACCCCGGAGACGGTCCAGGAAGCGTGGGACGAACTCGGCGAGCGCAGCGGCGAGGCGGAATCGCTGCTCCGCGTGCTCGAGCGCAAGGGGTATCTCACGCCCTGGCAGAGCCAAAAACTCCTCAAAGGCGAGAACGACGGCTATTTCCTCGGCGGCTACCGCATCCTGTACAAGATTGCCTCGGGCAGTTTCGGCCGCGTCTACCGCGCCGACGATCCGACCAGCGGCACGGTCGTCGCCATCAAGGTGCTCCGCCGCAAGTGGAGCGAGGACAAGCACAACATCGAGATGTTCGCGCGCGAGGGCAAGATGGGCATGTCCCTGCGCCACCCTAACGTCGTCGAGATCCTCGCCGTCAGCTGCGACCCGGTCACGCGGCAGCACTACATCGTCATGGAGTTCGTCGAGGGCGGCAACCTCCGCGAACTCCTGGCGATCCGCAAGAAGCTGGAGCCGCTCGAGGCGCTGCGCATCCTCGAAGACGCCACCGCGGGCCTGGTCTACGCCTTTTCGCGCGGCCACACGCACCGCGACATGAAGTTGACCAACGTGCTGATCTCCAGTCAGGGCGTGGCCAAGCTGGTAGACTTCGGCCTGGCGGGCGCCGGGCCACACCCGGCGGCCGGGGGCGAAGAGGTGCAGGTCGATCGCACCGTCGATTACGCCGGCCTCGAAAAGGCGACTGGCGTTCCCGAGGGAGACGTCCGCAGCGACATTTACTTCCTGGGCTGCGTGCTGTACGAATTGGTCACCGGCCGCGGTCCGCTGGAGATGCCGCGAAGCCCGCAAGGGCGGATGCGGCGCGAACGCTTCGCCAACGTCAAGCCGATTGAGCCGGAGGAGGTCGGCGGCAAGGTCGGCGTGATCCGCCTGGTCAACGCGATGATGTCGCTCAACCCGGCCGACCGCTTCCAGACCCCGTCGCAACTCCTCGATGCGATCCGCAGTCTACGCAACGAACTCGAAGGCAAGTCCGGTCGGGCCGACGGGGCGGCGAAAAGTCAGTCGGGGGGGGCACGCTCTGTGTTCGTGGTCGAGTCGGACGAGCGCTTGCAGGACGCCCTGCGCGAGAAGTTAAAGGAGCGCGGCTACCGAGTGTTCATCGCCGCCGATCCGGTGCGGGCGCTGGACCGCTTCCGGCAGCACCCGTACGACGCGCTGATCGTGGACGCCGGCACCACCGGCGAGGACGGCCGTCTGCTGTTCGACCGCGTGCTGAAGGAGGCGGAGCGGCAACGCGTACACTGCGCCGGGGTGCTGATCCTGTCGGAAGACCAGGTGAAGTGGAAGGAGCGCGTCGAGGCGCGTGGCGCCGTCGCGATCCTGGTGCGCCCGGTGACGATGAAGCAACTCTACCGCACCCTGCAGGAAGTCATGAACGACTGACGGTGACCGGGTGATTCTCGTTCGACGCCGCGGGGGTTCTCGATATCGTGCGCCGCCGGGGGTACCGCGAACGCTGGGATGACTCGAATTGTCCCCAATTGCCCTCCAATTCCCCTGTGGCGCTGGGGCAGCCGGCGGTAGAATGAGAAGTGGCGGGCCGGCGTTTGATTCCATTGCATTCCCCGCCGACCCCTTGTCGAGATCGACAAGCGTTCGCTGTGCGCGCCGCAGGGCAGCGTCGCCCTCAATGGGCCGTGAGATTGCGACTGTGGCGGTCCTGATTCACAACGAACCCGACCCCTCTCTCCCACTTGACGAATCGAGATGCGTCCCCTTGCTCTCCCCGTGGGACATCCTCCCCAGACTCCCACTGAGAAAAAAACCAGGTTTGGCTTGAAAGCCCGCCCATCGAGACCGTTTACTCAGTAGGGACCTCTCAATCGCCCGGAGAGATCCTCGCGGCGCCAACGCGACCAGACTACCGGGAGGGTAGCCGTAATGGACTGGGACGAACTGTTGCGGCAACTTCGGGCGAAGGAGCCTGGCGCCTGGGAGGAACTCCTCAACTATCTGTTCCGCAGCGCCCTCGGTCTCCTGCGCCTGCGTCGCGTGGCCGCAGCCCGGGAGAATGCGGAAGACCTCGCCCAGCAGGTCGCCATCCTCGTCTGCCAGCATCTTGCGGACTTCCAATTGGGAGACCACTTGCGGAACTGGGTCAATCGGGTTCTGCGCCAGCGCATCGCCGATCACTGCCGCGATCCCAGGCGGGGGCAAGATCCCAAGGGTGGCGCGGAAACATCCGGTCAGGAAATCGAAGTTGCGGGGAAGGAATCGGACCCCAGCGCCCAGGCGGAACAGGATGACGCGCTTCGCCAGTTAGAGAAGTGCATCGAGCAACTCCCGCAACCGCATCTCAGCGTTGTGAAGTTGCGTCAGGCCGGCTGGACTTTTGAGGGCATTGCCGATCTGCTCGGG
>DASPXY010000221.1:0-13753 GCA_035637055.1 Gemmataceae bacterium
AAAGCCGAGCTGCACGCCGCCGAGGATGTCGGTGTCCATGGTGTCGCCGATCATCGTGGTCTCATCGGTGGTCAGTCCCAGCTCCTTGCGCGCAGCCCGCATCATCACCGGGCTTGGCTTGCCGACGCTGAACGCCTTGACGCCGGCGGCCGCCTCCAACAGCGCGACGATCGCGCCGCAGCCGGGCCGCGTGCCGGTCTGCGTCGGACAGTTGGGATCGAGGTTCGTCGCCACCAGCTTCGCGCCGCCGAGGATCATGCCCAGCGCCGCTTCTGCCATCTCAAAAGTCAGCGTTCTGCCCTCGCCGACGACAACGTAATCGGGATCCTTATCAACGACGGCGTACCCGTTACTATGCAGGGCGGTCAGCAGGCCCCCTTCGCCGATGACGAAGGCGGTGCCGCCCGGCTTCTGCTGAGCGAGGAAGCGCGCCGTCGCCATCGCGCAGGTGAAAACGTGCCCCTCCGCGACATGAATGCCGAGCCGTTCGAGTTTGGTGACCATGTCGCGGCGCGTACGCTGGCTGTTGTTTGTCAGGAACAAAAAGGGAATGTTCGCCTCGCGTAGTTCATGGATGAAGCGATCGGCGCCGGGGATCAGGTCGCTGCCGCGATACAGGACGCCATCCATGTCGATCAGGTAGCCGTACATCGTTGCTCGCCTCCCAGAAGGGAACTGGACAGAGTAAGACAACTCGTGGCCAAAGGCAGGAGAGGCAAGCGGGAAGAGACGCCTTAGAGTTGGACGGACTCGACCTCGGCTGCCCCAATCGCAGCAAACGATGTACCAAGCCCGCGCAGGCAATGAGAAGAGTTCTTCACGGGGCTGAAGTAGCCGTGCGGGTGTGAGTTACAGGGAGGAGCGCGGCCATCGCTCGTTGTGCGCATGCGCCTGGCCGCCTCGCGTCTGCTCAGGTTATCAGCAATCTCGCTCAAGGGAGCGGCAGGACCGGCAAAAAAGATGGCCAAGGTGGGACTTGAACCCACACGCCCTTGCGGGCGGAGGATTTTGCTGCACGTATCATCGAAAAGATGAGGAAATCCTCTGCGTCTGCCATTCCGCCACTTGGCCTGATGATCTTTGAGTAGTGTAGACTCCCCGCGCGCGCCGTCAACCCCTTCTTGAAGCCGTCGCGCTGGTCAGCTTCCCTTGCAACTTTGACCCGGTGAGGGCCGGCAGCGACTCGGTCAGCTCCTGATCGCGGCGGAAGTCCGCTGCGATTTCCTCGCGGTGGTCGAAATAGTAGGCCAGCGCCGCATATACGTCGGCGAGAGTCACGCCAGGAAACATGGCAACGATCTCATCGGCACAGTAGCCGCGCATCTCGTGCCAGACCACCACATCCATGACGCGGACGCGGTGGCCGACGATGCGTGCCCGCCCACCAACGACCCCCGGCGTCTTCTCAATGTGCCGTTTCACGACATCTTCCACGGAATACCTCCGATAGACACCCACCGTTCAGCAACTGCGCTTGCGCAGCTCGTCGCGTAACTTCGCCGCCGTCTCGTACTGCTCGTTGGCGATGGCGCGGTCGAGTTGCTCCTGCAACGTCTCCTCGATCTTGTGCTCCTTGCGCAGAAAACGCTCGATCTTGCGCAGGTGCTGCACCATGCCGTCGTCGTCCATCTGGCCCTCAGCATCGTGGGCGATGAAGAACTCGCGCAACTGGTTCAGGCCCTGGCGTACCTCGTCGATGGCCGCCTCCGGATCGTTCTTCTCCAGCGCCAGCGCCGCCGCTCCCTGCGTTCGCTGGAAGGTCACGAAGCCGCGGTACTGTTCGTGAGCGAGCGTGTACTCCTCGCTCGGGGAGTGGTCGCGGACGAAGTCCATGAACCGCAGCGTGTGGTCGGCGTCGGCAATGGCCTGGTCATAACGGCGCAGCGACAGCCAGCAGATACGGCGATGATAGAACTGCAGAAATTCGCGGTCGGCCTCCTGGCACTGCTCCGCATCGAGCACGAACGCTTCGCCGCGGTGCTCCGCGCTGGCAGCTGTGCGGCGCACGTAATCGAAGTACGTCAGACACCCGTGCGGGCGAGTGCCGTCGGGGCGGCCGACCGGCTCGATCTGCAAGACGCCCAACTCGACACGCATCTGGATGACTTGACGGCCGTCGCCGCCCTTCACCAGTCGGGCCTGGACGGTCCCGGGCTCGTACACCCAACCAGCGACGGCGTCGTCGATATGTTTCTTGCTCACGTTGGTGCCCTTCCTGCCGCTGCTCCGCGCCCGACACGTCTTCCTTGGATTTTACCGGATCGGTCCAGCTTTCCCAACGACAATGGCGTCGGAACTGTGCGGCTCGCCAACACTGCGACGGCAAACTAAAGTCGTCTCCCCCTTGACACACTTTGGGGGCAGCACTAAGTTAGTATTTTGCTTTGGAACCCCGAAAAAAGCTGACGCGAGGTGAGGCCCTTGGCAGGTTTCGCAAACGAGCGTATCCGTATCCGCATGGAGGCTTTTGACCACGAAGTGCTTGATCGCACGGCTCACGAAATCGTGGACACGGCCCAGCGCACCGGCGCCACCGTGCATGGCCCGATTCCGCTGCCGACACGCATCGAGCGCTACACGGTCCTGCGCAGCCCGCACATCGACCGAAAATCGCGCGAGCAGTTCGAGATTCGGACGCACAAGCGGCTGATCGATATCCTCCAGCCGACCGGCAAAACGATCGAGGCGCTCAACAAGGGCTTGAGCCTGCCCCCCGGAGTCGATATCAAAATTCGTGTGCTCTCCGCCGCGGCCACGTAAACGAAGCCCACCGGTTGCAACCGGTGGGCGTGAAGTCAGCCGCGTGCTATTTCGGGCCATCCCATGGTCGCGTGGATCGAGGAGGCATCCACTCGGCCATGACTTTTTTCCGGGCGACGAAAAACACGACGGCATTTTGCGGTAAGAGGTCTTTGCTGTGGCTAATTCCGAAACAACATCGACACGTGTCACCTTGCCGGTCTACAACCGCAGCGGCCAGTCCGTCGGCACAGTCGAGGTCGATGCCGCCGATTTTGGCGGCGTCGTGAAAAAGCAACTGCTTCATGAAGTGGTGCTGATGTACCTGGCCAACCAGCGCGCCGGCACCCACTCGACCCTGCGCCGCGGTGAGGTGGCCGGCAGCACGAAAAAGCTGTTCCGGCAGAAGGGCACCGGCAACGCTCGCGTCGGCACGCGCCGCACCAACAAGCGTAAGGGCGGCGGCACCGCCAAGGGCCCCAAACCGCGCGATTACGAGTATCATCTGCCGAAGAAGGCCGTCCGTGCCGCGACGCGCATGGCCCTGCTCAGCAAGTTCCAGGATAACGAGACCGTCGTTGTCGATGAACTCAAGTTTCCGGAGATTCGGACGAAACAGATGGTCGAAGTCCTGGAAGCGCTGAACCTGGACGGTACGACCTGCCTGGTCGGGCTTGGTGCCGCCGAGGTGGACGAGGACAAGACGGTCTACCTGTCGGCCCGCAACATCGAGGGCGTGGACGTGGCGCCGGCGTCGCAGTTCAACGCCTATGGGGTGCTGAAGCCGAAACGCCTGCTGCTGACGCGCGCCGCCTTGCAGGAACTTAGCGCGACCGCGAAGTGGAACGTCGGCGCAGCACCGCAGGCGTGAGTAGGTGCCGCGAGCCGAGCGGCACCCTAGCCCCGCTCGGCTCGCGGGGCCTACCTCGTGAGAGAGGGATCAAGCCATGACGATGACCCGCAAGAACAAGAACCCCAACCGCGGCCCCAAACTGGAGCCGTACCAGGTGATCCTCGCTCCGCTGGTCACCGAAAAGGGGACGCACCAATCGACCAACGAGCACCACAACGCCTACTCGTTCCAGGTCAACCTCTGGGCGAACAAGACCCAGATCAAGGCGGCCGTCGAGGAGTTGTTCAACGTCCGCGTCGAGAAGGTGCGGACGCAGATGCGCGTGGGCAAGCAGCGCCGCTATCGCTTCAAGTTCGGCCGGTTGTCGAACTGGAAGAAGGCCATCGTCAAGCTGCACCCCGAAGACAAGATCGAATTCTTCTAACATTCCTCCCGCTTGCGGGTTAGCGCTGCGAGCGCTAACCCGCAAGCGGGGGAAGACGCCAGCAAGGACAGGCCATGGGCATCCGCCACTACAATCCGACGACAGCCGGACGCCGTCAAGGCTCCGTCAGCGACTTTGCGGAGATCACCGACCGCAAAAAGAAACCGGAAAAATCCCTCCTTGAGCCGCGTAAGAAGAAGGGCGGCCGCAACAACCAGGGCAAGGTCTGCGTGCGCTTCCGTGGCGGCGGCCACAAGAAGATGTACCGGATCATCGACTTCAAGCGGCGCAAGGACAACGTCTGGGCGACCGTGGTCAGCATCGAGTACGACCCCAACCGCTCGCCGCGCATCGCCCTGGTGCAGTACGAGGACGGCGAAAAGCGTTATATCCTCGCGCCCGAGGGCCTCAAGGCCGGTGATCGCATTCTCAGCGGCGAGGACGCCGAGCCGCGCGTCGGCAACTGTCTGCCGCTGCGCCGCATCCCCGGCGGCATGGAGGTCCACAACGTCGAACTGCAACCGGGTCGCGGCGGCCAGCTCTGCCGCAGCGCCGGCACCTCGGTGACCGTGAGCGCCCGCGGCGAGGGCTGGGCACAGATCACCCTGCCCTCCGGCGAGGTGCGCCGCGTCAGTGCCGAGTGCCGGGCGACTATCGGCGTCATCGGCAACTCCGACCACATGAATATCAGCCTCGGCAAGGCAGGCCGCAAGCGTTGGATGGGCCGCAAGCCGCATAACCGCGGCACGTCGATGAACCCCGTCAGCCACCCGATGGGCGGCGGCGAAGGGCGCACCGCCGGCGGCCGTCACCCCTGCAGTCCGACCGGCGTGCTGTCGAAGGGCGGCAAGACGCGCAAGAAACGCAAACCGTCGAACTCGGCGATCATCCGCCGTCGTCGGCCCGGCCCGCACTACCTGCAGACAAAATGACGAAGAGATCTGGCCATTCTGGGCCACCTCTTTACAATAAACATTCTCTGTTAGGGATCTGTGATGAGTCGGAGACAAAAACTGCAAGAGCGCGGCCCCTACGTGGATCCGCGGTTGCTCGCCAAGGTGGAGCGGCAAGCGACCGGCCACCGTGAGCCACTCAAGACCTGGTCGCGGGACAGCATGATCGTCCCCGAGTTCGTCGGCCACACGTTCCTCATCCACAACGGCAAGATGTTCATGAAGCTGTATGTGACGGAGGACATGGTCGGCCACAAACTCGGCGAGTTCTCCCCGACCCGGATGTTCCGCGGCCACAGCGGCGGCAAGGGCAAGAAGTGAGATGCGTTTTGTTCGTAGTTCCGCCTTTAGGCGGTTTCGACGTCACCACCGCCTAAAGGCGGAACTACGAACCGAAGACAGATCCCGGGGTGGAGCAGTGGTAGCTCGCCAGGCTCATAACCTGGAGGTCGTAGGTTCAAATCCTACCCCCGGAATTTTGAGTTGATTCAGCCACCCGCCCGTGGGACCGCCCACCCCAGGTTGGTCAACTCCAGGAGCGACCGGACATCTTGGCCTGTTCGCCGCGTGCGGGGACGTGAGTTCCCGGAGGACACCCCTCCCGAATTCACGCCCCCGCTCGCCAATTACAAGGCCCGCCCGTCCGACTGCTCGCCATCACTTACCCGTTGTCGAGGAAGGTCGAAACGCCCAATCCCGCGGCCAGGAAGGCTCGGGAAAGGCCCTGTGTTGTTTCGCGAGCGGCGCTGCCGTACCAAGAGGCCCACGATGAAAGTGAACGCCAAGTTACGTTTCGCGGATATGTCGGCGCGCAAGATCCGTCCGTTCGCCACCCTGATCCGCGGGCGGGCCGCCGACGAGGCGCTGGAACTGCTTCGCTTCCTCCCGAACAAGAGTGCGCGCTTGCTGGAATCCGTGCTCAAGAGCGCCCTGGGCAACGCCGAGGATCGCGGCGTTCGCCATATTGAAGATCTGGTTGTCGTCGAGTCGCGCGTGGACGGCGGGCCGATGATGAAACGCATCATGCCGCGCGCCCGCGGGACGGCGTACCCGATCAAACGCCGCCTGGCTCATATCCACATCACCCTGAGCGACTTCGAGGGCGAAGGGGAAGCGGAAGAGTAGGCCGGCGATGAACCAGAGCGGAGCCAGTTGGGCCAGGGGAGGACGGCTCAATTGGCTCGCAATGTCTGCAAGGAGAGTTACGAGTGAAAAGTGCTGAGTCGAAAGTGAAGTGGAAACCCACTTCACTTTCGACTCAGCACTCTTGACCGAGGATTGATCCATGGGGCAAAAAGTTCGTCCCACCGGGTTTCGCACCGGCATCATGGTTGACTGGCTGAGCCGCTGGTACGCCAACAAGCAGGACTTCGCCGAACTGCTCGTCGAGGACTTTAAGATCCGCCGTTACGTCAAGCGGCGCTACGGCCACGCCGGCATCTCGCGCATCAAGATCGAACGCACTCGCGAGAAGGTCGTGGTGTTCGTCTACGCGGCCCGCGTCGGCATCATCATCGGCAAGAAGGGCCAGGAAGTCGATAAGTTGACCAAGGAACTCGAGGATCTGGCCCACCGCCACATCGAGGTCAAGACGATGGAGGTCAACCGGCCGGACCTGGATCCGCAGCTGGTGGCCGAGGATATCGCCGAGCAGTTGCAGAAACGCGCCAGTTTCCGGCGGACGATGAAGCGGGCGATGGATCAGACGATGGAAGGCGGCGCCAAGGGTATTCGCATCCAGCTCGCCGGGCGCCTTGGGGGCGCCGAAATGGCACGGACCGAGAGCAACATGGCGGGCAGTATCCCGCTATCGACGCTGCGGGCCAAGATCGAGTACGGGTTCGCCGAGGCCAAGACCGCCCAGGGCCACATCGGCGTCAAGGTGTGGATCAACAACGGGGATTATCTGGACCCTCAGGAGAACAGCGATGCCCCTCATGCCCAAACGGGTAAAGTTCCGAAAAAGCCAACGCGGCAAGGTAAAAGGTAACGCCACCCGCGGTAACACCGTCAGTTACGGCGAGTTCGGCCTGCAGTCCCTCGAAGGCGGCTGGCTGAGCGCCGAGGCCATCGAGGCCGGCCGTATCACGGCAGCGCATGCGGTGCGCGGCGAGGGCCGGCTGTACATTCGCTGCTTTCCGCACAAGTCGGTGACCGCCATCCCGGCGGAGACGCGCATGGGCAAGGGCAAGGGCGAGCCCGAGTTCTGGGCCGCGGTGGTCAAGCCCGGCATGATCCTCTTCGAGATCGCCGGACTGCCCGAGGCGGCCGCCCGCGACACCCTCGCCCGCGTCGCCTACAAGATGCCGTTCAAGTGCCGTTTCGTCACCCGCAGGCCGAACATTTGAGCCCACAAGCCCACGGGTCGCAACCCGTGGGCTTCAGGAGATAGTACCGTGAAATCCACCGAACTGCGGCAGTTGACCGAGGAGCAGCTGGAATTGCAGCTGAAAGAGACGACAAAAAACCTCTTCCACCTCCGCTTTCAGTCCGCCACGGATCGTCTGGAGACGCCGAGCGAGGTCCAGAAGGCGAAACGCGAGGTGGCCCGCATCAAGACGATTCAGCGCGAACACCAGCTCCGGCGCGAGCGCGCGGCGGCCGCTCCACAAGCCACCGCAGGCGCCACGCAGCCGGCTCCGGCAGGGGGGAGTAAGTAATGGCCGAAGTCACACAGAAACGGGGCCTGCGCCGCGTCGAGGTCGGCGTCGTCACCAGCGACAAGATGCAGAAGACGCGCCGCGTCGAGATCCCGCGCCTGGTGAAGCACCCGCGCTACGGCAAGTACATCCGCCGCCGGACCATCTGCCACGTTCACGACGAGCAGAACGAGTCGCGCGTCGGCGATACCGTCGAGATCATGGAGACGCGGCCGCTGTCCAAGACCAAGAACTGGCGTCTGGTGCGGGTCGTCACCAAGGCCCCCCAGCAAGCGCCCGCCGCGGGGGCGGTTGCCGCGCCGACGCCCGCCCAGGGACAGACGCCTGCGACGTGAGCGGGCAGGAAACGAGCGGCGGGGTTTATCCCCGCCGTCTTTCCGCCGGGACAAGCCCGGCGGCTCGTCTGAGCAAGAGACGTCGGGTCGGAAGGAAGGTGTTGCATGATTCAGATGTATTCATACCTGGATGTGGCCGACAACACCGGCGCCAAGGAATGCATGTGCATCAAGGTGCTGGGAGGAACACGGCGACGCTATGCCGGCTTGGGCGATATCATCATCGCCAGTGTCAAGAAGGCCATCCCCGGCGGGGACGTCAAACCCGGTGATGTGGTCAAGGGCGTGATCGTCCGGGTCAAGAAGGCAACGCGGCGCGAGGACGGCAGTTACGTCCGCTTCGACCGCAATGCGATGGTGCTGTTGAACAAGGAAGACGAAAACCCGCGCGGCACGCGTATCTTCGGCGCGGTGGCCCGTGAGCTGCGCGACAAGGGCTATTTGAAGATCGTCAGCCTGGCTGCCGAGGTCGTTTGATCGAGAGGGTGAGAAGAACCCCTCCCCCAACCCCTCCCCTGGAAGGAGAGGGGAGAAAGAGTGTCTGGCTCCCCTCTCCTTGCAGGGGAGGGGTTGGGGGAGGGGTTCTTCGTAACCGCTCAGGGGGCGAGTCATGCACGTGAAAAAAGACGATTTGGTGCAGGTGATCGCGGGCGACGACGCCTCGAAGACCGGCCGGGTACTGTCGGTGTTGCCGCAAGAAGGCAAGGTCGTCGTGGAAGGCATCAACCGCGTCTACAAGCACCTCAAGCCGAGCCGCCGCAATCCGCAGGGGGGCCGGTTGTCGAAGGAAATGCCGATCAACGCCTCCAATGTGCTGCTGTTCTGCGGCAACTGCAAGCGCGGCGTCCGCATCGGCCGGCGCTACCTCGCCGACGGGAGCAAGGAGCGCTTCTGCAAGTCGTGCGAGGCGAGCCTGGGTCGTTTGAGCAAGCCGCGCGAGACCTACGCGGGCCAGGAAGCGCAGGCCCAAGCGTAGCCTTCTCTGTTGTGGCACGGTCTCCTGACCGTGCCACCAAACTGACCGGAGGTCTCCACGTAACTCCGAGGAGACCTCCGGTCAAAAATCGTGGCACGGTCAGGAGACCGTGCCACAACGAGGGGAACGAGATTGGCGCTTTTCGGCGTCCCTATTTGTGATCGAGGTGGGTCATGGCCCGCTTGATGGAACGGTATCAAAAAGAGATCTTCAAAACTCTTGGCGAGAAGCTCAACCGCAAGAACGTCCTGAGCCTGCCGCGCTTGAAGAAGATCGTCGTCAACATGGGCGTCGGCAAGGCGCTGCAGGACAAGGGCCGCATGGAGAAGTCCGCCGAGGAGTTGACGCAGATCACCGGCCAGCGCGCCCAGATCCGCAAGGCCAAGGTCGCGGTCAGCGGCTTCCGTCTGCGCGAGGGTAACGAGATCGGCTGCCGCGTGACCTTGCGTGGCCGCCGCATGTACGAGTTTTTGGATCGCCTGATCAGCATTGCCTTGCCGCGTATTCGCGACTTCCGCGGCGTCAACCCCAAGAGCTTCGACGGCAACGGCAACTACAGCCTCGGCCTGGCGGAGCAGGCGGTCTTCCCCGAAATCGATCCCGACAAGATGACGTTCACTCAGGGCATGGACGTCACCTTTGTCACCAGTACGCGCAGTGACGACGAGGCGCGCGAGCTGCTGCGGGCCTTCGGCATGCCGTTCCGGGAGGCGTAAACCTACCACAAAAGCCCACGGGTCGCGACCCGTGGGCTTGGGCGTGTGAGAAACTATGTCTACAGAAGCCAAACGTGTCGAGTACGTGCGCCAGCTTAAGGCGCTGGAAGAGAACAAGAAGGATCCGGTCAAGCACCCGATGCGGCCGCGCGACAAGATCCGCATTCGTCATCGCTGCCGCCTGTGCGGCCGGCCACGCGCCGTCTACCGCAAGTTCGGCATCTGCCGGATTTGTTTCCGTGACATGGCGTCCGACGGCCTGATTCCCGGGGTCAAGAAAGCCAGCTGGTGAGCGAGGATCCAGACCATGATGACCGACCCGATCGCCGACATGCTCACGCGCGTTCGCAATGCCAACCGCATCGAACGCCCGTATGTTGACATGCCAGCCACCAACCTCAAGGCCCGCCTCGCCCAGGTGCTCAAGGATGAGGGCTTTGTCCTCGACTACCACCTCGGCAAGGAAACCAAGGACGAGGGCGGTCGCGCGCAGTTTCAGCCGATCAACGAGATCAAGGAACCGCACGTGATCCTGCGTGTCTTCCTCAAGTACGGTCCCGAAGGCGAGCGCGTCATTCGCCACATCGCGCGCGCCAGCAAGCCCGGACGGCGTTTGTATCGGGGACACAAGGAACTGCGTCCGGTCCTCGACGGCCTGGGCATCGCCATTCTCAGTACCAGCCGCGGCGTCATGAGCGACCGCCAGGCGCGGGCCCAACGGCTCGGCGGCGAGCTGCTCTGCACGGTTTGGTAGAGGAGGAACCATCATGTCCCGTATCGGCAAACAGCCCATTGTCTACCCCGCCGGCGTCAAGGTGCAGGTCAGCGACGGCAAGGTGTACGTGGAAGGCCCCAAGGGCGCCAAGCTCGAAATCCCCGTCCACCCGAACATGAAGGTCGAACATGACGACAAGGCCCGCACCATCAAGGTGACGCGGCCCGACGACGAACGCCAGAACCGGGCCCTACACGGCTTGACACGCAGCCTCATTGCCAACATGATCGAAGGCGTGACCAAGGGCTACGAGAAGAAGCTCAAGATCGAGGGCATCGGCTACCAGGCACGCATGGACAAGAAGACTGTCGTGCTGACGGTCGGCTATGCGAATGCCATCGAGTTGACGCCGCCCGAGGGCGTGACGGTCACCCTACCCGATCCGACGACGATCGTGGTGACCGGCGCGGACAAGCAGAAGGTCGGGCAGTTCGCCGCCGAGGTGCGGGCCGCCCGCAAGCCCGAGCCGTACAAGGGCAAGGGCATTCGCTACGAAAACGAACAGGTGCGCCGCAAGGAAGGCAAGTCCTTCGCCAGCGGCGGGTAAGCCTTGGTCAAACGAGCGGCGGGGTTTATCCCCGCCGACCAGACGGCGGGGATAAACCCCGCCGCTCGTTGAACCGTGTGAGACAACGATCATGGACCACCAGAAGGCAAAAGCCAAGCAACAACTGCGGCGCCGTCATCATGTGCGCAGCAAGATCACCGGCACGGCTGAACGGCCGCGCCTCAGCGTCTTCCGCAGCTCGAAGCACATTTACGCCCAGCTCATCGACGATCTGTCCGGCGTCACCTTGGGCGCCGCCAGCACCTGCGGCAAGGACGCCAGCGCGGCCGTGCCTTACGGCGGCAACAAGAAGGCCGCGGCGGTCGTCGGTAAGAAGATCGCCGAGGTCGCCAAGGAAAAAGGGATCAGCAAGGTCGCCTTCGATCGCGGCCACTACCGCTATCACGGTCGCGTCAAGGCCCTCGCCGACGCCGCCCGCGAAGGCGGTCTGAACTTTTGACCCCAAGCCCACGAGTTGCAACCCGTGGGCTTCGACGGTTCAATAGAGGAGATTTGGGATGGCGAGAGATCGTGATCGCGACCGCGACTCGCGGCAGGACGGGATGGAAGAACGGGTCGTCAAGATCCGTCGCTGCGCCGCCGTCGTCAAGGGCGGTCGCCGTTTCAGCTTCAACGCCCTGGTCGTCGTCGGCGACCGGCGCGGCCGCGTCACCTGGGGCTACGGCAAGGCCAACGAAGTGCCACCCGCCGTCGAGAAGGCTTCGCTCGACGCGCAGAAGCGACTCAAGGGCCAGGCCAAAATCCAGATGAAGGGCGAAACGATCCCGCATCGTGTGATCGGCCGCTTCGGGGGAAGTCGCGTCATCCTCGTGCCTGCCGGCCCCGGCACGGGCGTCAAGGCTGGCCCCGGCGTGCGCGACGTGCTCGAAGCCTGCGGCATTCACAACATTCTGACCAAGACCCACGGCAGCACCAACCCCATCAATCTCGTCAAGGCGACCATCGAGGGGCTATTGATGCTGCGGACGCGGGAAGAGGTCGCCCGTCTGCGAGGAGTGAGCCTATAAAAAGGAGGAAGGAGGAAGGATGAAGGATGAATCAGAAATCACTCTGATTCCTCCTTCCTCCTTCCTCCTTCATCCTTCAGGAGAGCCTGTAATGGACCTCAGCACCATCCACGACAATGCCAACAAGCGCACGCGCAAAAAACGTGTCGGCCGCGGCACCGGCAGCGGCATGGGCAAAACCTCCACGCGCGGCCACAAGGGGCAGTGGGCCAGTGCCGGCGCCAAGAAGCCGGTGTCCACCTTCGAGGGCGGCCAGATGCCGCTCTTCCGCCGCATCCCGAAACGCGGCTTCAGCCATGCGACGTGGGACAAGTATTACCTCGTCGTCAACGTCGGCGATATCGACAAGGCGTTCGAGGACGGAGCCAGCGTTGACCCCGCCGCCCTGCGTGCCGCTGGCCTGGCGAAGGGCCCGGCCGATGGGGTGCGCGTCCTTGGCACCGGCGAGGTGACCAAGCGCCTGACGATCAAGGCGCACCATTTCTCGAAGTCGGCGGCGGAGAAGATCGCGGCGAAGGGCGGCACGGCGGAGCTGATCCCACCGCCGAAGAAGCCGAAGAGGAACAAGATGAAACCTCGTCAGCCGAAGCAGTCTTGAGTCGGCCGTCCTGGTTCGTAGTTCCGCCTTGAGGCGGTTTGATGTCGAGCCGCCTCAAGGCGGAACTACGAACCAGGACCGGCTGGGAAGAGTTGGTTTCGGCCAGGAGGGCCTTGAGTTCGGCGGGCACCAGCGCCCCTTGCCCGCCCTGAAGCGAGAAAGGAATTCCGGATGACGGGTCTCCTTGAGTTCCTCGGTCAGCCCCTCCTCGTCTGGGTCGGGCTGGTTCTGTTCCTGGTCACCTGGTTCCGCCACGGCACGCCCGGCTTTTTTATCGGCGGCGCCTACGCGTTCGCCGCCTGGTGCGTCTTTCACCTGAGCGTTGCCATCGCGGGCGACACCGGCGGTTGGATCGTCGGCGGTCTGCTGCTCCTTGGCTGGGTCTGGATGCTCGCCCAGTTCAAACCCGTCAGTCTCTACCTTGGGCAGACCCGCCTCGTCACGATGTTCAAGATCAAGGAACTGCGCCAGAAGATCGTCATCACGTTCCTGTTCCTCGCGATCTATCGCATCGGCTTCCACATCCCGCTGCCGATGATCGACCAGCGCGAGATGGCCAGGGCGATGAAAGGCTCCGAGGAAGGCATCCTCGGCATGATCTCGATGTTCTCCGGCGGCAGCCTCAGCCAGAGCACCATCTTCGGCCTGGGCATCATGCCCTACATCTCCGCCAGCATCATTTTCCAGCTGCTCGCCAGTGTCTACCCGCCGCTGGAGAAACTGCAGAAGGAAGGCGAGAGCGGCCGCAAGAAGATCAACGAATACACCCGTTACGCGACCGTCCTTATCTGCTTCATCCAGGCGTGGTTCTGGGTGCAGTACATCGCCAAGCCGCGGGACGCCGGCGGCATGGGCCTGGCGATCCCTGGCTACAGCAGCGGCTGGTTCATACTCGTCTCGCTTATCTTGATGACCACCGGGACTGTCTTCCTGATGTGGCTCGGGGAGCAGATTGACGAGTACGGCGTCGGCAACGGCATCAGCCTCATCATCATGGCCGGTATCCGCGCCCGTGCCGCCGCCGCCGAGTTGGAAGATCGACGACTTCAGCTTGCCGCGCTCGAACAGCAGGCTCTGCGTCGCGTCGGGGATGCGGGCGATGATACCGGCCATGATGATGAGGCTGATGCCGTTGCCGACGCCGTACTC
>DASPXY010000222.1:0-3454 GCA_035637055.1 Gemmataceae bacterium
GAAGGGGTTCCGCCCGAAGGCTCGCGAAGGAATTCTACTCACCTGGGAGGGCCAAGCCAAGCGGGCGGTCCGCCCACCGAAGTGAGGTCGCGAATGGTGCCCTTGGCCGCGATGCTCATGGCGCCCAGACGCGCCGCAGTTCCTCCGTGGTGGTCGCTGTTTTCAGAACCCGAAGGACCGCGCGAAGGGCCTCATGGTCTTCGAGCGCACGGATTTCAGGCAGCAGTTTCAGGCCCTCAGCGCCGAACTTCACTTCCAGGAGCGCTTCAATCCCCTCCAGCAGGCCCTTCTCCAGCCCGAGTCGCTCCGGTGTGGTCATGAACGGCATACGCTTTTCCTCGCAAACCGGGCAAGCCGAGTCCCCGAACGCACTGCTCATGGCGCCCAGACGCGGCGCAATTCGTCCGGCGTCGAAGCTGTTTCGATCGCTTGGAGGACAGTCTCCAGCAACCCCATGTCTTCCAGTCGGCGGATCTCTGGTAACAGTTTGAGACCTTCCGGACCAAACTTGAGTTTGAGGCCCAGTTCAATGCCTTGGAGTAGGCCCTTCTGCAGGGCGAGCCGCTCAAAACTCGTCATGAAAGGCATACGTCTCTCCTCTTGGTAACGGTGAATCTCATCCCGACACAGCGCTTCCAGCGCCAGCGGCAGTTCCATCATCCAGTCGATGAACCGGAACAATTGCCTCACGTCTTCCGCACTTAGGCCGCGCTCATACAGCCCTTTGATCAGCCGCACTTTCCAGGCCTGTCGATCCGCGGGCTTTTGCCGCGTTTCCATTGCCTTCAGGTGGGCCAGCACTACCGTGGCGAACGGGTTAGGGCTCGTCTCCAGCGTCTGCCAGTGCGGCGCCCAGTCGAGCAACTTGCGCATCGGAAAGTCGGTGCCGGTGCGGAAGCCCCAGCGACCGTAACTGTAACTGCTCGGCCGCCAGTCGGGATCGTCGTCGGCGAGGATCGCCAGGCTGATGACCTCATGGTGATAACGGTCAAAGATACGATAGTTGTAGACGTGCATCCGTTCGGGGAAATCACCCTCCTTCCACGTCTGCACTTCGACATGGATCAACAGCCAGGTCTCTGCGCCGCTCTTGAGCCAGACCTTGACCAGCTTGTCCACGAAGCGCCGCCCTTGCTCCGCAGCCGGTACGATCTTCTGCAACTCCTTGTCCAGCATCTCCTAAGCACGCGTCCAGTCAATGTCCGCATGGGTTTGTGGAAAGAAGAACAGCAGGAATGCCTCGAAGTAGCGGTCCAGAGCCTCTTTCCACGGACTGTCGTAGTCGGCCATCGCCTGCCTCCTTGCACGCCCCAGGCTTCCGCCCAAAGGCTCGTGAAGGCATTCTACCCAGGAAGGGAGTTCCGAGCCAAGCGGCTTCGGCGGGGCCGTGTGCGATTCAGCACATCTTGCCCTCTGTCCCGCGGCGCGAGCGGCCGTTATGTTACCCCCGGGCTTTTCACTGCGCCGCCGAGCCGAGGAAACACGACATGCCGGATACCAATTTGACCATCGACGAGGATCGGGCCATCAAGCGCCTCATGCGTTTTTTGGCGGTGGAAGGCATCACAGGCCAGGAGGAGGCGATCGGCCGTGAGGTGGTCAAGGCGCTGGTCGAGGAGGGCGTGCCCCGCAAGTGGATTCGCTTCGACGACGCTCACCAGCGCATCCCGCTCCCGACGCAGACCGGCAACCTGATCGTGACGCTGCCGGGCACGACGCCGGGGCCGCGCCGCCTGTTCATGACGCACCTGGACACCGTGCCGCTCTGCGCCGGTGCCGTTCCGGTCCGCAAGAGTAACCGCATCGTCCCGCAGGGCCAAACAGCTTTGGGCGGCGACAATCGCACCGGCGTTGCCTGCCTGGCGACGCTGCTGATCACCCTGCTGGAACGCAAACTGCCGCATGAGCCGCTGACGGCCCTGTTCACGGTGCGCGAGGAGAGCGGCCTGTGGGGAGCGCGGCACGTCGAGCGCGGCGACCTGGGCGATCCGGTGATGGGCTTCAACGTGGACGGCAGCTCGCCGCGCGAGTTCACCATTGGGGCGGTCGGCGCTGAGCGCTGGGAGGTCGAGATCATCGGCCGGGCGGCTCACGCCGGCGTCCATCCCGAGCGCGGCGTTTCGGCCACGATGGTCGCGGCGGTGGCGCTGGCCGAGGTGGAGCGCGAGGGCTGGTTCGGCAAAGTGGATCAGGCGGAGGGGCAGGGGACGTCGAACGTCGGCAGTTTCGGCGGCAGAGACGGCCGCAGTGCCGGCGAGGCGACGAACGTGGTGACAGATTACGTGCTGATCCGCGGCGAGTCGCGCAGTCACGATACGAAGTTCGCCAGCACCATCACGGCAGCGTACCGCAACGCCTTCCGTGCCGCGGCGGCGGGGATCCGCGACGACAAGGAACGTATCGCGAAGGTACGTTTCCAGGCGCGGCGCGATTACTACCCGTTCCGCCTCAAGGACGACAGTCCGGTGGTGAAAACGGCGGTTGCAGGGGCGACGCGAGCCGGCTGGCAGGCGGAGTTGCGCATCACGAACGGCGGCCTCGACGCCAACTGGACGACGCGTAACGGCATCCCGACGGTGACGTTCGGGGCGGGGCAGAACAACGTCCACACAGTCGAGGAGTTCGTGGACCTGGCGAACTTCACCGACGGCTGCCGCCTGGCGCTGGCGCTGGCGCTCGCGACGCAGTGACGGAATGCTCGATCACCTGCCCCACCGGCGTTCACCTTTCAGCCGAACTACTTGGCGGAGTCGGTGGCGAGCAACTGCTGTGGGCGCCGCAGAAAAGTCGCCTTGCCATTGGTGTCATAGGTGATTTGCCAGACGCGATCGAACACGTGACCTTTCCAGGTGTCCGGGGCGTCGGCTGCTTTGAGTTGCTTCGCCAGTTGCGGAATCGTGCCGTGATGCCAGCAAATGAGGATCGTTTTGCTGGCATACTTCGGGTTCTTGAAGAGTTCGTGGGCCAACCTGGCAAAGTCGTCGTCCGGATAGTTGGAGTTGATAGGTAGTTTGAGCTTTTTCGCCAGGATTGTGACCGTCTCGACCGAGCGATGGCTGTGCTTGGAATTTTGGGCAGCGAAGATAAAGTCCGGGGCGGGGAATGGGTCCGGTCGTTTCTTCGAGGTCTGGAACAGCTGGGGCAACACCTCGGCGCGTTTCTTGCCCTCGGCGGAGAGATGGACCGAGCGGGCCTCTTCGGGGGGCTTCTCGGCGTGACGGATGATCAACACCAGCTGCGGGTACTTCTTATTCTGGCTTTCCGCGTTCTCCAGGGCCGTGCGACTCGTGGTTCCACCCAAAGTTGCGGTGAAAAAAAGTAAACCGCCGATAAGAGCCAGCATTCGCTTCATCACACCCATCCAAGACAGAACAAGAGGATAATGGCGTCAGTACGAGAGACTGACGCCATTCTTAGAGGCTCTAACAGAACCCCTCCCCCCGCCCCCTCCCCG
>DASPXY010000223.1:0-3507 GCA_035637055.1 Gemmataceae bacterium
CGAGCAGAAACGACGCCTGGCCGAGCAGAAGGCCGACGACCTGCCGCGCGTCCGGCTCATCATCGAGCATCGCCGCTTCGCCCGCGATGCCAAGGGCGTGGCGCTCAACACCATCGAGAGTACCGGCCGCGGCGAAGTCATTCTGGAGCTGTTTGAAGATCAGGCGCCAGCGACGGTGGCGAATTTCCTAAATTTAGTATCGCAAAAGTTCTACGACGGCACGCGCTTCCACGCCGCCGAGCCGGCGAACCTCGTCGCTGGCGGCGACCCGAACTCAAAGGGCGGCGACCCACTCAAAGACGGCGGCGGCGGTCCCGGCTACGTCATCGCCGACGAGTTCGACCGACCCGACGCACGCGGCCATTTCCGCGGCTCGCTCGGCATGGGCAACGACGCCCGCCCGGGGACTGCCGGCTGCCAATTCTACATCACCTTTGCGCCGAACAGGGAAATGGACGGTCACTTCACGGTCTTTGGCCGCGTGATCCAGGGACAGGAGGTGATCGACTGGATCACGCTGGGGCGAACGAACCCGAACGTGGGACGCTTCGGCAACATCATCCCCGGCGACCTGCTGGTCCGCGCCGAGATCCTGCGCAAGCGCAACCACGAGTACAAGGTGATCAGGCTCCAGCCGAAATGACCCTGGTTGTCCGCTTGCGGGTTAGCAGCGGTTTCAAAACCCCTCCCCCAACCCCTCCCCTGCAAGGAGAGGGGGAGAAGCGAAGAGCGTCTTGGCTTGCTCCCCCTCTCCTTGCAGGGGAGGGGGTCGGGGGGAGGGGTTTGCGACACAGCACTCCCCTCTCCGTGGCGGGGAGGGGCTGGGGGAGGGGTTTTTCAACGGGCTGGTAGCGCTGGGTTTACTCCTGCCAGAGTTCGTCCTGGAGCCCCAGCTGTTCGAGAACGCGATCGAGTGCCCTGGCGAGCTGCTTGCGTCGCCCCTCGGCGGCGAACGGCCGGCTGACGCCGGCCGTTCGCCGGGTTCGCGTTTTCAAGAAATCCCCGAAGAATTCCGCTGCGGCGTTTGACAACTCCCCCAAGTGAGTAGTAGGGTTAGTTGAGCCGATTCTCCCCGAGGGATGTTTCCCACTCCCTCAGCGCTCTGCCGCAAAATCATCCGCCCACGCAAAACCTCACGGGCGGAGGTATCGCCGCGGTAGCCGGCGCCTTCGGCCCAACAAGACCAGAGTCCTCTGCTTGCCGATCCTGGTCTTCCCCACCTACACCGGCCGGCCATGACTGTGCGACACAGCCGCACAGCCGTGGTGGCGTAACCCGCCCGTTTCCGGACACGGGGAGATAGCGTCCACATGCCCGTCCACGCACGCCCTTCCAGCCTCCGGCCTGCGCGCCTGTCCGACAGGTCGCGAAGAAGCCGCTCCGCGGTCGCTCTGCACGTGGAGCACCTCGAACAGCGGTGCCTGCTCAGCGCCAGCCCCTGGCCCGCGCTGCTGGCCCCACTCGCCGAGGCCGAACCCAACGATACCCTCGACGCTGCGCAACAGCTCGGCGCTCTCGACGACACCGGCCGCGCCGAGGTCATCGGGGCCATCGCCCCCGCGGGCGCGGACGTCGATTGGTACAACTTCACGCTGAACAGCCCGGCCAGCGTCGATCTCACCAGCCTCGCCCCTGCGGACGGTGGCCAGTCCGCCGCCATCCTCAGTTTGTTCAACAGCCACCCCTGGGAGTGGTCCGATCCCACCACGCCGCTCAACTACCGTTTCCTTGCCCAAAGCACCCTTGACGGCTCCGGAAACGCGCATATTACACGCGACCTGGGCCCGGGTACGTACAACCTGGCCGTCAGCGGCGCCGGTAATCGCTACTTCCAGCCGTTCCTCGCGAACAGCGGCCTGGCCGGCGCTACCGGCGACTATGGCCTCCTGCTGACCGCGACCGATCTGGCCAGCGCGGGCGCCGTCCCGCCGGTCGTCCTCGGCGCCGACACCACCGCCGGCCCCGCGCCCGGCGCGACCACCGACCGCTCGCCCGCGATGGTCTACCTGAACCTCAGCGGCCCCCTCGATCCCTCCGTCCAGTATGACCTCAACATCACCCTGACGGCCGCCGGGGACAGTACGAACCTCGTCGGGAACTACAATTTCAGCTTCGACGCCAACGAACTCGCGATCGCGCCGAGCAAGGCCCTCGCGCCGGGCGACTACGACCTCGGCATCGCGGCGCTCAGCAACTCCGGCCTGCCAGCGCTCGACCAGGACTACACCTTCCACGTCCACGTTACCGGCATCGAAGGGAACACCGGAGCCGCTGCGGTCGCCGACGACACTGCGGCAACCGCCCACGATCTGGGCGACCTGACCCAACCGCGCTTCGTGCAGGTCGCGGGCGCGATCGGCGACGACCCCGCGTACGACCTGACCAGCCTCGACCCGCTGCTCGCGAATCCTGCGGCCGACGTCGATCTCTATCACTTCCGCGTCAACGACTCGGGCAACTTCGCCCTGATCGCGGAAGTCTTCGCCGGCCGCATCGGCTCGGCGCTCGACCCCGGCCTCACCCTGTTCCGCCTCGATCCCAGCGACGGCAAACTCCATTTCGTCGTGGTCATCGACAACAGCGGCAACGACATCGCCGCGACCGACGGCAGCACACCCCTGTATAACGACCCGGTCCTCTTCGCCGGCCTGACCGCCGGGGATTACTACCTGGCGGTGTCGAGTACGGGCAACCTGCCCGACCCGGGCCAGGGCATCGGTCCCGGCGACAATGGCGTCTTCGACCCGAATGTCGCACACAGCGGGTTCGCCGGTTACAGCACCGGTTCTTACGTCCTCAATCTGTTCATCTATCCGGACAACGTCGCGCCGCAGGTGATTGACGCCACGCCGGCGGAGCAGGCGACTCTCGACGCGCCGCCGACCAGCCTCACCGTCGCGTTCGACGAGCCGGTCAACCTGGAGCAACTCGCCGCCCAGATCAAGCAGCAGGGCGGCCCGGGAACGCTGCCGTCTGTCTATGTCCACGGCGCCGATGGGGTGGACTACTACCCGCGCCTGACGGACTACAACATGAACGGCAACCAGGCGACGTTCCTGATGCTCGATGCCCTGCCGAACGGGGTCAACGAACTCCACCTGTCCGGCGCCCGCGGCGTGACCGACCTCGCCGGCAACCCACTCGCCAGCAACGATCCGTCTGGGGACTATGTCGTTCACTTCACGGTCGCAGGCCCGGCGCGCGGTCAGGTCGCTACGAACCCCGGGCCGACCCACGGCTTGTGGGTCTGGAACGACCAGGAGCCGAACAACACCACCACACAGCCGCAGGTGCTGGGGACGCTCTTCCCCAACGAGCTGCAGCAAGGCGTGGCCTTGGTGCGCAACGCGACGAGCGGCGCGAGCGACACCGTCGATTATTACCAGTTCGAGGTGCTGGAGAGCCGTCCGTACTTCTTTACGCTGACCGGCACGAACCTGCCCGCCAACGCCCAACCTTATCTCAAAGAGGTCAGCACGGGCCGTTCGATCGCGCTGATCGTCCAGG
>DASPXY010000224.1:0-5164 GCA_035637055.1 Gemmataceae bacterium
TGAAACATCTACGGAAGACCTCGGCCTCGATCCTCGGCGAACATCCGCAATACAAGTTCTACGCCCTTCACTTCCTCGCTGACTCGCCGAAAAACATAGCGGATCGGCACTACGTCAAGCCGAGCGACGAGGAGTTTTTTCAGGCTCTGGAGTGGTTGCGACTCCAGGTGCTGGGGGCAGCAGAGCCGCCAGCTGCCCCTTGAGAGCCTCCTCGATCAGAAGACAGAGCACGAGGCGGGCAATCTCTTCCTTGCTCATCTGGAGAAAGGCATCGAGTTCTTCGGGCGAAGGGGCGGGCCGGGCAGCCCGCTCTGCCGCCTTTTCGGTTGTCACGATACACCTCGCTGCCCCTCTCGTCCCTCCCTGGACAGATTTGCCACTTTGACACTTTGACACATTCCGAAACTGTCACTGCATCTCAGCCAGCCGCCGGTAAAACGCCCGCTCCGACTTGCCCGTGCGCTCGGCCCAGACGCGGACCCGCGCTTCGCGCGTCGGGTGCTCGCGGAGGATCTCCCGCAGGATGGCTTGCTCCTCTTCCTTGCGGTCGGCACGTGACGGCCGCTCGTCCGCGTGCCGCACTGCCACCAGGTGTTCCTCGATCGACGCGGTGATCAGATCTCGCCAGTCGGACTCCGTTTCGTCGTCCTTCCACTGCTGGTAGTCTGGCAGCGCCTTGTTGACAAACAACCGCAGATCGAAGCGGCAGCCGTGCCGCACCATCTCGCCGATGACAAAATGGGCCACCTCGCGCGCGGCCTCGGGCGGGATGCCGGCAACCCCGCGGTCGGCGATGTCGAGCATCAGCGCCCCGAGCTGGGCGTCGGTGGGGTCGTAATTGAGCGTGTGGACCCGGCTCTTGAAGGCGCCGAGCAGTTCGTCGTCGTGCAGCTCGCGGTTGGAGATGCAGATGATGCCGCCCCGGAAGGCGATGCGCTCCTCCCCATCGTGCCGCCGGTATTTCACGATCCGGGTGCGGTCGCGGCCGGTCGGATGCTCCAGGGCGGACAGCAGAATCTGCAGGGCCACGTCGCTGCGAAAGATGGTGACCAGGTCGTCGAGGACAATCACCTCGTCGGGATGGTCTGCGAGTAGCTCGAACAGCCCCATCGGGGTCAGGTGGCCGCGCTGGTAGGCGTAGACGTCGCGGATGTCATTCTCTAGCACGGCGCGCACGGTGTGTGTCTTCGCGGTGCCCGGCCTGCCGAAGAGGTAGACGCCGGTGGCGTATTGCCGCGCCACGCCCCGAACGTAGTCACGCAGGACGCCCTGGCGCCGATTGAGTTCGGCACGCAGGTGCAGGCGGTGGTCGATGATGTGTTGGAGGGTGAGGTCCATTGTTGCTCCAGGTTGGGCAAAAAACTAATTCCAGCTCCGGCTCGTCAACTGCGCCATCCGCTCCAGCGCCGTCTCTTTCTTGACCGCGAGGACGCACTGCGCCGGCTCCAGAGGGAAGATGGAGCGGCACGCCTTGCACCGTATGTGGGGCCGCACGTAGGAGGCGCTGACCTGGAGCAGCCGGCGACATTTCGGACAGCGGAAGCGTTTGACGAGCATGGTTGCCTCGGAAAGTTGTTGCTGATCGATCCCCACCCCCGCCCACGGGCCAGGAGGCCCACGGATCGGGTTGAGTCTCGCAAGCGGCTTGGTCGCCGGATGACTCAGCATCGTGCCTGCCTTCGTGACGGCTTGACGGCCAAACCGCCGGAATCGGCGCAGGGCTGCCGTGCGCCCAAAAAGGCCCCGCCTCCACCTGCGCGGCAATGTGAAGAATTCGCGCATAAAAGGTCCGGTAGTGGGCGATGGGGGCATCCGTGCCCAGGTTGCGACAGTTACATCTCGAACTGCCAATCCTGCTGCCGGGACTCTTGGCGCGGGAAGTCGTAGGGCGTGTCGAAATCCCACACCTCGGGCTCTTCCGGCGTGAGCAGGGCGGCGAGAGCGAAGAACATGATGATCACCAGGACGGCGATCCCGGCGACCGACAGGGCGTTGAGCAAAATGGAACGCATAAGTGTTCTCCAAACGGTGTTGACGGGAAAAACGGGATGGAAAGCGGGGTGGGCGGCGCCGCTGCGAACACGATAAGCCATCAGAGAAAGCTAACCTAGCCGATCGATAGCCTCAGACTCGGCATGAAGCTCTTTCAGTCGTTGCAAGAGTGCATCGCCGCTCAGATGCTTGAGGGTGGCGTAGCCTTCTTTGAGCTTTTTCCGGCGCTCCGTCAGCAGGCGGACCTGCTTCGATTGACGCCAGAGCAAAAAGAGCAACGGAGGGAATACGATCGCTTCAATAGGCAGGTAGATCCTTGGATCATGAAGCGGGTTCCGATCCCAGATTTCCGGGTGGGAGAGGTCATACCAAAGGACGCAACCCGCGTACGCAAAAAACGCGACGAGAAACACTTTGGCGAAAACGTCGCCGGCAGACTTGGGCTTCACAATCCACCTCCTATGCGGCCGACCCGGCTTCGTCCTTAGATGCTTGGGCAGGCTTGTCACACCAGCACCACACCAGGTAGGGGAACAGCACCAGCGCCGCCAGGAATTCCAGGTGCCGGAGGGGGTGAGGGTGCTCACGCGGGGGCGGGTCGAACTCCCACAGCTCCTGGCACGTCTCCTGGGGACCGAGGTCGGAGCAATACTCGTAAACAGTGGGCAACGCCCAGAAGGCAACAGCGAGGAAAGCAACGATCCACCGTCCAGTCTTCAACACCGTTTTCATTGTTCACTCCAACTTGAGGATCAGCGTTTCAACGCAGGAATCCCGCGCCGCGCAGCTTGGCGTCGAATTCAGCGGTCTCGCCCACCATCGCTTCGCAAATGCTGCGCAGCGCGGGGGCGGTGAGTCCGCCGCCGAGGGCGCGGTAGAGGAAAACAAACACGACAGTCCCGTTGTCGGCATCCGTGACGGTCCACCCGCCGAACGGGGTCTGCGCCGAACGCGCCAGGACGTATCCCATCAGCTCGTCCGGGGGGTCCCTGAAAGAGACCAAACTCGACGCGATGAACAGCACCAAGTCGCCATCCCCGTCGCCGATGGACACCAGGCGAGTAGAGCCGTGCGTATCTTTGAAATGCAGTCGAATGGCTTCGCCAACACGCTCATCCACGGCCCAGCCGAGTTCACGGCACAGCCGCTCGATGCGGCCGGACTCGCTGTTGCCGGGGAAAGCCCTGTTGTCGGTGAGCGCCGAGGATACGCCCCTGGCTATGCCTTCGATGAAGTCTTGGAAAAAGCTCATTCCGGTCTCCTTGGCAAGGCAGGGAGAACGGCGATGGGCGTTACCCACCCCCGTCAAATCGGTAGCCGGCAATCGTCGCAGGGTCTGTTACCCGTTTTTCCACCACCAAACACCGAGCCGGGTCCAAGCAGCGGCCCGGTCGTGCGCGGTCTGCTTCTTGAGTTCCTCCTCCAGTATCTTCTGTTCCTTCTCCTTCCTTTCGTGCTCCTTGAGCGCCCGCCAAGCCTCCGGGTTGGTTGCCAGCAGGTTGGCCTCTTCCTGGGCCTTCCTCGCTGCCGCCTCGGCTTTCTGTCGGATGGCATCTTGTTTGCTGAGGTGTTCCATCACGTTATAAAGCCCCCAAAGCACACACAGCACTACGGCGATGCCCGTGCAGTAATCCACCGTACACCTCTCTTTCTGCGTGAAAAACTCAATGAGGGGAGGGGCGGGCGTTTCCCCTCGTTTGTTACCGACCCATGCCTCGACTCTGTTCGTTCTGCTGTTGCTCACGGCCTTGCTCGACCTCGCGAGCCTTTTCCTGGGGCCTTTCCCCGGCGTCGGCACGCATCGCGTCGAGTGTCAATGACTCCTGCTCCCGGCCTTCGCCGGGACCGCCTCGGCCTTTCGCAATTTCTCCCTGCGTCGCCGTCCCGTACACCCCGATTTCCATATCGGCGACGGACTCGCGCGACGGGTTCACTGCATTCCTCAGTTCCTTGAGGCCCAATCGCGCCATTGCCTGAAGATGCCCTTCACCGATTTTCGCCATTACTTACCTCCGATCAAAGGTTGGACGACTTGCCACGCTATTACGAGGGCCGCCAACACGGCCGCAAGCACTATCGTCAGACAGAGCAAGGGATGACTTTCAGGCGACGTACCTGACGCCTTGAACTCTGGATCTTCGTACCACTTCACACGCCTCGCTAGGATTGGATCCTTCCCACGCGGGAAGGCGATTAACAGGTTTTCATCCAGGGTGAGCACCTCCTCTGGCCGAAGCAAGGCCCTGCCGCATTGGCTATAGTTCATCGACGTGCCGAAGCTGCGCGTAACGCTATCGTTACCGCCGCTGCCGCTGCTACTGTGGGAGACCGATTGGTTCTCTCCGTACGAATCAACCACCTGCGTCCACTGGCCCAGGCTCTGGCTGATTCGTTCAGCGGTCTCGTACGAACTGGCCCCCAAGAAGATCTGCGTCGTACAGTTGTCGTACAAAAGAGACGGTTTTTCTTTGAACGTGGCCCCAACCTGGCTGGCCGATTGATAGGCCAGCAGGAGCCTGACGCCCGCACTTCGCCCGCGGACGAGAGTTTCCTCAAGGGCCGGAAGCGCACCCAGGGCACTGGCCTCATCAATGAGAAACAAGATTTCGCCCTTGCTCTCATCTCCCGTTCCCAAGGAAGTAATCAGCGCCGAAAACCAGCACCGCAGCAGCCCCCGTTTGGCTTCCAGTTGGTCCGGGGGAATCTGGATGTAGAGAGTGGCTCACTGCTTGAGTTCCCTGACATTGAAGGTGGATTGCTCCACGCTCTTAATGACCAAGTCGCTGTCCAGAAAAGACAGGTGCCGTATCGTGTTAGAGATAACGCCTGCTCCTTCCCTTGACAGAGACCAGGTGGTTTCTTTCTCTATAACCCTTTCTTCAAAAAGCCCCATGATGTGATTGCCGTAACGTGCGGGAATACCCCCTATCTTTTTCAGCGCGGCAGCCGCTTTCAGAAGCATGGCAGAATCGCTGATAATTTCCTGCACCGTGTTTAGATTCCGTTCCCTCCCCTGAAAACTGAGCGCTACCAGGATCTGGGCTTTCGCAGTTTTTTCGCGGCTCAGGCCGCGAGATTCACGCAGTTTTTCAAGGTTTCGATTAGTTTGAGGAGTTCCGTAGGTTCGGCCGACGTCGGGTTAATTGTTTCATCCAACGTGGCCCGCCGCAGC
>DASPXY010000225.1:0-7070 GCA_035637055.1 Gemmataceae bacterium
AGGAGTATCGCGCCCTCCGCAAGACCGCCGAGAGTATCGGCATCGCCATCAGCGGGCTGTGTTCGTTCCTCTACTGGCCGTACTCGCTGACGAGCAACAACGTCGCCCAGCGCAACCGCGGCCTGGAGCTGGCGAACCTCATGATGCGGGCCGCGCATGAACTCGGCGTCGAGAACCTCCTCGTCGTCCCCGGCGCCGTTCATATCCCCTGGATCAAGGACCACGACCCCGTCCCCAACGACCTCTGCGACCGCCGCGCCCGCGAAGCCATCGGCAAACTCGTGCCGCAGGCGGAAAAGCTCGGTGTCTATTTGAACATCGAAAATATCTTCTTTAACGGCTACCTGATGACGCCGGCCGAGATGAACGCCTTTGTAGATAGTTTCAAGAGCAAACACGTCCGCGTTCACTTCGACACCGGCAACATCATGCTTTTCCAGTTCCCTGAGCACTGGATCGCGCAGCTCGGCACGCGCATCAAGAACACGCACTTCAAGGAGTTCACGAAGAACGGCACCGACCATTCGCTGGAGTCGTTCCGCCCGCTGCTCGACGGCACGACGAACTGGCCGGCGGTCATGGAGGCGCTGGACAAGACGGGCTACCGCGGTTATCTCACGTTCGAGTATTTTCACCCGTATGCGCATTATCCCGAAGCGCTCATTTATCAAACGTCCGATTCGCTCGACCGCATGCTCGGCCGTAGATGAGCGACTTTGCAATAACCCCGGAGCGCGGGCGTCTCGCCCGCATCGCAGAGCGGGCGAGACGCCCGCGCTCCGGGGGTTGCCGTAGATGACCGACGGCGGTTGGCGCCTGCACAACAGGGGTGTCAGCAGCTGTCTCGGAATGCTGACACCCCTGGCGGATTTTGCCACATTTCCACACACTTCGGCCCACGGCCAGCGCGGCGACTCAACGACGGATTCATCCCCTGCTTGGGTTCAATCTCAACGCAATGTGACGCCTCAAAATATTGTCGAGAAAGAAGTTCCGCGGACCGCCAGGGCGGTCCGCGCCTCTTCTCCGGGAGGAGTTCACCCCGGTCGTGCCACTTCGCGGGCTGCGAAGCGAGCCTCGGCACTTCATTTGCTTATTGATTGTTGGATAGGAGAAGGGCGAAAAACCACCGGCAACAAACTCTCCACGATACCGACGGGAGAGTGGTCATTGAGGGACCACACCATGTATCACACCATCGAGTTCACCACCGAGTTCACAGGCGACCGCGAGATCTCCCGCAAGCAGCCGTTGGAGCGGGTACTGTTCAAGATCGGGACGCAGGTGCCGGTGCAACTCAGGCCGTACGTGGTGGAAGCGGAAGACGGTCCCGTCGAGGTAGCCGATCTATTCTTCGAGGACGGGACGGCGACGCGTCAGGTGCCCTTCTCGTACTTCCGCTTCGTGGCGTGATTGGGAGACAGGAAAGGCTCGTTCAAGTTGCGGCTCTTTGCCATCGCCCCCGGATTCCGTCTCGCCCCGGTGCCCTGTTCGGCGAAACTTCCCTGGACATCCCAAACCCTGCTGCCGTGCGCATCGGCGATCCGCATTTATTCCGGGGGGACACCCTGCTAGAATCTGCTCCGGCACTTCGTCCTGGCCTGTCCGCGAAGCGCCGGCTTCCGGTGAACGGATTCCTGGGAGGTTCCGCCAAATGTCCACCCCACCTGCGCCCCGCGCCTCCGGCCCTGGTTCCACACGGCAACTGCTCGACGACCTCGACGCCTTGATGCAGCAACTGCTGACGCTGCCGGTCAACCAACTCGAAGATGACCCTGCACCGCCGGCCAACGCCGTGACGGTCCCGACCGTCAGCCAGGCCCCCTCGGGTGACCTCGCGCAGGGACCGGCCCAGGCGCCCGAGGCGGTGCAGCCTGCGGTCGAACCGGCCGGCAAGAGAGTCATCAGCCATCCGCCGGCTCCTGCCCTCCCCGCGCCGCACACCACGGAGGATCCGCCGACATCTCGACCTCCTGCCCAGCCGGAGCCAGCGCCGGAGGAGTCGCCTGTCCTGGGTTCCCCGCGGCCTCTGCCGCTGGAGCCTGCGCCGCTCCCGCCGATCCGCCTGGCGCCTCTGTCCGTGCCGCCGCCTGTCCGCCGCTCGCCGCTGCCGCCGGAATTTACGCTGCCGGCAGCGCCGACGTCCACCGTACCGGCGCCGGCCGCGCCGTTCTGGCGACGCGTGCGCATCCCGGCCTGGGCGTGGCGCACCATCCTCTGGAGCAACCGGACCTTCGACCGCTCCACCCGCTGGCTCGGCAATTCGGGTCGCTGGCTACGTGGGACGCGCGGTCGCAGGGTGCTCGGCTGGGTCGGCCTGCTGCTGTGGTCGGTGGCGCTGACGTTGGTCATCCTGCGCTTGATCGGTTGAACTCCGCTGCCATCCCTCCATAGAATGACAACAGCCGCACGACCGCGCCACCAAGGAACCCGGACCTGACATGGCCAACGCCGCCGATACAACCCCACCGCCGCCCCCAGCGCAACCCACCTACGCGCCCGTCGCGGCCTTGCTCAGCTATCTGGTGCCGGGCCTGGGCCAGATCCACCAGGGACGCGTCGCCAAAGGGATCCTGTTCCTGGTCTGCCTCTACGGGCTGTTCTTCTACGGCATGGCCCTGGGGAACTGGCAGAACGTCTACATCCCGGACTCGCCGCCCTCCCGCGACGGGCGGGAGCAGCCACGCCTCATCGATACTCTGACCGACCGCGCGCGCTTCGCCGGTCAGTTCTGGATCGGCGTTGCCGCCTGGCCGGCCCTCGCCCAGCACTTCAGCCAGCCGTCCGCGGCGGACATCGCGGCGAAACTCCAGGAGGTTGCCCCCGGGAGGCCCCCGAGCCAGGACGAGGTCAACCGGGATCTGCGCGCTGCCCTGGATCAGTGGCGGAAGGGCGTGCCGCCGCACCCGCTGTTCGGCACGTATATGCGGGCGCCGGACGAGGAGGTCATCAACCGGCAGTTGCAGGGTTCTGACAAGAAACCCGACCTGGGCTGGATGTACACGGTCATTGCCGGCGTGCTGAACATCCTGGTGATCTACGACGCTTTCGCCGGTCCTGCCTTCGCCGCCAGCCAAGCGAAACCGCCACCGGAGCCGGAGCCGACCGAGGAGAAACCTGTCGCATGAACTCTCTGCTGGCCATGGCTGACATTTATTATCATTTGCCGGTCCTGATTATCGTTATTAGCCTGGTGTACAGTGCCACGCGCTTCGACGATTGGCACGCCATTTTCCACGAGGCGTTCCGCTGGGGCCTGCGCATGGCGGGGTTCCTGCTGGCGATCGGCCTGGTGTTGTTCTTGCTGGCGACCTTCATTTGAAGATGGTGGACAGCGGCCGGTGGTCAGAGCCCGAGCGCCAGCGAGGGTATCTGCTACGCCCTCGCTGGCGCTCGGGCTCTGACCACCGGCTGCTGTCCACCGGTCACTCCTGTATGAGCGACATTTCCCCCCCGGAACCGGATAAAAACGCGGACGGTGGGGACGCTTTGCGCTGGCCGCGTTTCTTTCGCCGCGCCCGCGACCCGCTCTACCTGCTTGATCGTCGCCGCACCTTCCTTTTCGTCAACCGGGCGTGGGAAGAATTGACCGGCTTTCCCGCGGCCACCGTCCTTGGCACGCGCTGCCTGCGCCACCGCGATGCGCCGCCGGCCTCGCTGGAGTCGCTGCTGACAGCGCTGGCGCCGCCGCCGGAAACGCTGGGCGGCCAGCCGGCGCGTGTGCGCCGGCCCATCCCGCGACCCGGCACCGCCCCGGATTGGTGGGACATCACCTTTTTCCCGTTCAAGAGCGCCCGCGGCCGGTTGGGCGTGCTGGGCAAGATCGGCGTCGTCGCGCGGCCCGGGGCGGGGGTCGGGCAACCACTGCCAAGCAAGCTCGTTGCCCTGCGCGACCAGGCGGCGCAGTGGTACGCCCTCGACCAGGCTCACACCGACCTGCCGGCGCAACGCCTCCTGGTCGAACAGGTGCGCCTGGCGAGCACGGTGGACGTGCCGGTGACGCTCATCGGCGAAGCAGGCGCGGGCAAGCACTGGACCGCCCGCGCCATCCACGGGCAGAGCAAGGCGCGCGAGCGCACGTTCGCGCTGATCGACTGCGGCCGCCTGCCTGTCGCCTCGCTGACCGCCGTCCTGTTCGGCGAAGCCGGGCTGTGCTGGCGCGCCTCGGTCGGCACGGTCTACCTGCGCGAGCCATCGCGCCTGCCGCGCGAGTTGCAGAGCCGCCTTGCCGAATTGCTCGCAGCCCCCGCACCGGCCGCGGGCGCTCGCAGGCCACGGCTCATCGCTGGCTGCCGGCTCGATCCGGCGGTGGAGGTGGGCGCCGGCCATTTGCTGGAAGAATTGCGGTGCGCGCTGGGCACGCTGACCATCCGGCTCGCCCCGCTCGCTCAGCGGCAACAGGATCTACCGTGGCTGGTGCAGCGGATGCTCGGCCGGCTGAGCGCGGAGCGGGAAAAGCCGTTCACGGACCTGACGGGCGAGGCGTGGGCCCTCCTGCAGCGGCATTCCTGGCCAGGCAACCTGAGCGAGTTGTACGCGGTCCTGGCCGGGGCATGCGCTCGGGCGAAGGGGGAGCGGGTCGAGGTGTCCGACTTTCCGTGGTACCTGCGCGAAGGCGGCGCCAGCGCCCGGAAGGACACGTTGCCGTTGAAGTCGCTGCTGCAACAGGCGGAGCGGCGGCTGATCGAGTTAGCCCTACGCCAGTCGGGGCAGAATTTGACGAAGGCCGCCGACTTGCTGGCCATCTGGCGGCCGACGCTCTACGAGCGCATGAAAAAGTTGGGGATCGAGATCACGAAGGAGTGAGACCCCGTTTTGGATCGTCTTCCCGCTTGCGGGTTAGCAGGGCCATGCGTCGCGCACAAGTCGTGATTTACGAGAATGACGGTCGCCTGACGGGCCTTTTGCGCGAGCGCGCTACCGCCTGCGGTTGGTGGCTCCGTGAGGTCCACCACGCGGGCGCCTGTCTGCGTTTGCTGCGTCGCGGCGGCGTGTTGGTGCTCAAGGTGGGTCGCGACGTCGAGCGCGAGTTGACGCTGCTGGAACGCGCGACGCGACTCTGCCCCGACGCCGTCGCCGTATTGGTCGGCGATGCGGACAATCCCGCCCTCGCCGGCCTCGCCTGGGATCTGGGGGCGCGCTATGTCCTTTTCCCGCCGCAGCCGCGCGAGCACCTGCCGGACATCGTCAGCGCCTTGATGTCCCCCGCGGACAGTCCGCCCACCGAGGGACCGCCATGACGCGGGAACTGCCTGTCCTCAACGAAACCCTCTGCACCGGTTGCGGCGATTGCGTGCCGATCTGCCCGACCGATTGCCTCGCGATGAATGCTTACCTGCCGTGGATGCCGCGCCCCGCCGCCTGCGTCAGCTGTACGCTCTGCGTCCTCGTTTGCCCGGCGGGGGCCCTCGAAATGGCATCGCCCGACGAGGATGAGCCGGAGCCCTTCCTCAGCGCGCTTTCTTGAGAATGTTGGCAATGATGACTTCGGCGCGGCGCGCCACCTCGATTTCGGGGCTGCGAGTGGCGATGCGGAGTTGCTCAAGGGCGGGTCTGCCGATACTCTCCAGGTCCATCATCGCCGCCTGACGCTCTCGGAAGAAGGGGGCGCTCAACTGCCGAATGAGCATCGCGATGTGCTCCGGGCCGCGCAGTTTCCCGAGAACCTGATTCAGCCGCCGCTGTGCCTCTGCGCTCAATGGTCCCTTGGCGGCCTTCTCCAGTAGATCCAGCGCGGCTCGTCCAAAGTCGGCAAGTGCCCGCGTCGCCACCTCGCGCTCCGGGAACTTCGGACTGTCGAGTTGGCGGATCAACGCCGCGACGCGTTTTGCGTCCGCCTCACTCAACTTCGCCGGTTCCTGTGGCTGTGCCCCCTCGACGCTTGGCAGGATCGCCGTGGAAAGACCGACCGCCGTCAACAGGATCGTTGCGCGCATTGGGAGTCACCTCCGGGGCGTTGGTTGCTTCACCCTCGGCCAACACCCTTGTAGACGCTCCGAGCCCGCGAAGCCAACCGAGCCTACCGGGATGAATCAGAACCGCTTCTGCCGCTGTAACAGGTATTCCATCAGCGCCCGGTCGAAGTTGACGCTCGTGTCCATCGCCACGTAATCGATGTTCGCCTTGGCACATTCGCTCCGATAGAACTCCTGAAACTCCTGTAACGACTTCAGGTAGTCAGCCCGCATGTGCCGCGCGTCGAGGGTCAGCTTGCGCGGCTCCTCGACGTCCTCGAACTCGACGACACCCTCAAAGGGAAAATGCACCTCCGCCTCGTCGAGAATGTGGAACAGGATGATCTCGTTGCCGCGGTGCCGCAGATGGTGGAGAGCGTCGATCACCGGCTGCGGGTCGGTCAGCAGGTCGCTGAAGACCATCACGAGGCTCTTGTGGCGAATCATGGCGGCGAGCTGGTGCAGGCACTGGGCGACGTCGGTCTGGCCGGTCGGCTTGAGGTTCGCGAGAATCGCCAGGATATTGCCGAGCTGCGTCCGCTTGCTGCGCGGCGGCAGGCACGCCTGGATGCGCGTGTCGAACGTCACCAGCCCGACCGGATCCTGCTGGTGGATCATCAGATACCCCAGCGCCGCCGCCAGGCAAATCGCGTAATCGAACTTGGTCAGCTCCTGGCGATACGTGTACGCCATCGACGCGCTCAGATCCATCACCAGGTAGCCAGTGACGTTCGTCTCCGCCTCGAATTTTTTGACGTAATAGCGCTCCGTCTTGGCGTAGATGTTCCAGTCGAGATCCTTCAAATCGTCGCCGGGGACGTACTTGCGGTGCTCGCTAAACTCGACGGAAAAGCCGTGAAAAGGGCTGGCGTGCAGGCCCGCGAGGAAGCCCTCGACGATAAACTTGGCGCGCAGGTCGAGCCGGCTGACCTGACGGATCACCTCGGGCCGCAGATATTTCTCGGTGCTCACCCTATGCCTCCGCGACCAGCAGCGTCCCGTCCGCCGCGAAAAAGCCCGCGCCATCGACCTGATAGACGCCCGCCGTCGCGTCCGCCAGGAACCGGCACACCGCCAGACACAACTCCGCCTGATCGTCGTCGGCGGCCTCCGTTG